>CAIPBW010000284.1 GCA_903863395.1 uncultured beta proteobacterium | reverse complement strand
CTGGTCGAGGTCAGCAGCGGCCTTGCCGCCGGAGCCACGGTGGTGCGTATCCGGATGAAGGGCCTGAAGGTTGGCGCGCCCGCCGTGGTGCGCAAGCTGAGCGCCCCGACCTGAGCGCCTTGGCGCGCCAGACCTGCGAGTAAACGCTTATGTGGATCACCAAGACCAGCATCAACCAACCGGTGTTTGCCACCATGGTGATGCTCGCGCTCATGCTGCTGGGCATCATTTCGTATTCGCGCCTGGGCGTGGAGCAAATGCCCGACATCCAGATTCCGGGCGTGTTTGTGCAGGTGCGCTACCCCGGTGCCTCGCCCGAGCAGGTGGAGGCCGATTTGATGAAGCCGCTGGAAGAAGCGGTCAACACCATCACCGGCGTGCGCAACATCATCACCAATTCCTATGAAGGCCGGGCCGACCTGTGGATCGAGTTCGAGCTGGTCACCAAGATGGACAAGGCGGTGCAGGACGTGCGCGACAAGGTGGCGCAACTGCGCCCGGCCTTCCCGCGAGACGCCAAAGACCCGCTGATCGTGCGCGGGCAGTTTGACGACGCCCAGCCGGTTTCCACCTACGCACTGGTATCGGCAACGCGCACCTTGCGCGAGCTCTCCACCCTGGCCGACCAGCAGATCGTCAAGCGGCTGCAGGGCGTCTCGGGCGTGGGCCAGGTGAGTGTGGGCGGTGCCGTGCAGCGCCAGGTGGCGATCGAAGTCAACCCCAAGCAGATGCTGGCCTACCAGATCGGCATTGACGAGGTGCAAAAGGCCATCCGCGACATCAACCAGGACTTGCCTGCGGGCGCGCTGCGCGAGAGTGCCCAGGAGCAACTGGTGCGTGTGGAGGGCAAGCTCAAGAGCGTGGAAGCGTTTGGCCGGATCATTGTGGCGCGCCGCGCCGGCTCGGCGGTGACGCTTTCGCAGATTGCCAGCATCCGCGACGGCGAGCGCGAAGAGCAGTCGATTGCGCGCGTCAACGGCCAACCGGCGCTCACGCTGGGCGTGTTCAAAACCCAGGACGCCAATCTGGTGGCCGTGGGCGAGGAAACCGCCAAGGCGGTCGAGAGCCTGCGCAAACAGTTACCTGCCGATGTGGAGATTCGCTCGATTGCCGAGAACGCCAGCTTTGTGAAGAACTCGCTTGAGAGCGTCAAGCGCACCATTGTCGAAGGCGGCCTGCTCACGATCCTGATCGTGTTCTTGTTTCTGCATTCGTGGCGCAGCACCATCATCACCGGCGTCACCCTGCCGATCTCGGTGCTGTCGACCTTTATCGCCATGTATGCATTTGGCTTCACCATCAACGCGGTCACGCTGATGGCGCTGTCGCTGTGCATCGGGCTGCTGATTGACGACGCCATCGTGGTGCGCGAAAACATCGTGCGCCACCTCGGCATGGGCAAGGACCACCTGAGTGCTGCGCGCGACGGCACCGAAGAAATTGGCCTGGCCGTGCTGGCCACCACGCTGGCCATTTGCGCGGTGTTCATTCCGGTGGCGTTCATGAGCGGCATCATCGGCAAGATATTTTTCCAGTTCGGCATCACTGTCACGGTGGCGGTGCTGGTGTCGCTGTTTGTGAGCTTTACGCTTGACCCCATGCTCTCTTCGCTGTGGAAAGACCCGCTGGCGACGCGCTTTTCCAAGGCACCGTGGCTGGGTCGCTTGATGGAGCGCATCGAGCACCGCGTGGACTGGTTGCATGGCATCTATGGCCGCCTGCTCGCGCGCACGCTGCAGCGGCGCAAGACCACGTTGGCACTGGCAGCGCTGGTGTTTGTCGGCAGCATTGCGCTGGTGCCGCTGGTGGGGGGTGAGTTCATGCCCAAGTCGGACGAGGGCGCATTTGCGCTCAAGGTCAAGACGCCGGTGGGCTCCAGTCTGCCCTACACCGACGGCAAGATTCGCCAGGTGGAGGAGGCGATTCGTGCCTTCCCCGAGATCGAGCTGATCAGCACCACCGTGGGTGCCAACAACCGCAACGAGGCCGACTTGCTGATCAAGCTCACCGATGCGCGCGCCACGCAGCGCCGCACCCAGACCGAGATGGAGAAGGCCGTGCGTGAGCGGCTCAAGTCAATTGCCGGCATTGAACTCACGGTGGGCTACAACCGCCCGATCTGGATCAACCTGATTGGCCCGGCCTCGGACCAGTTGCCCGCCTTGCTTGACACCATCATGACCAAGGTGGGTGCCGTTCCTGGCGTGGTGGACCTGGAGCACAGCCTGCAGGCGGCCAGCCCGGCGCTGATCATCAAGGTCAACCAGGCGCAGGCCAGCGACCTGGGCCTGTCTGTGGAGCGCATCGGTGCGGCCCTGCGCCCCTTGCTCAACGGCGACCAGATCAACACCTGGCTCGCGCCCGACGCTCAGAACTACGAAGTCAACGTGCAGTTGCCGCGCGCGCAGCGCGAGCGCCTGGCCGACCTGGGCGACTTGTCCATCAGCACCGGCCGCGTGGACGCCAGCGGCACGGCGGTGATGGTGCCGCTGCGCCAGGTGGTGGAGTTTGTGGCCTCCACCAGTCCCCAGGTAATCAAGCGCCAGAACCTGGAGCGGCGCGTGGGCATTTACGCCAATGTGGAGGGCCGTCCCACGGGTGACGCGGCCACGGAGGTGAAGAAGGTGGTGCAGGCGATCGAGTTGCCGCCGGGCTACCGCTTTGACATCAAGGGCGAGTCCGAACAGAACGACGAAGCCGGCTCGGCCGCGGCGGTGGCGCTGTGTCTGGCGGTGGTGTTCATCTACTTCATCCTGGCGTCGCAATTTGCCAGCTTTTTGCAGCCGGTGGCGATCATGGCGTCGCTGCCGTTCACGCTGGTGGGCGTGATGGCGGCGCTGATTGTGACTGGCTCGACGCTGAACCTGTTTTCCATCATCGGCTTCATCATGCTCATGGGCCTGGTGGTAAAGAACGCAATCTTGCTGGTGGACTTTGCCAACCACTCGCAGCGTGCGGGCATGACGCAAATGGAGGCGGTGCTCAACGCCGGGCAAGTGCGCTTGCGCCCGATCATCATGACCACGCTGGCCATGATCTTTGGCATGCTGCCCATGGCGCTGGGCCTGGGCGAAGGCAGCGAGGTGCAGGCCCCCATGGGCCGCGCCGTGATCGGTGGGCTGATTACCTCCACCCTGCTCACGCTGGTGGTGGTGCCAGTGCTCTACACCTACCTGGACAATCTGCCGCGCTGGTGGCGGCGCAGATCACAATCCCGCGGCGCTGAACGGTTGCAGGCGTAAATTCTGTTCCTGGGCGCTGCGGATGATGGTGTCAAATTTTCCGCTGCGGTAGAGCTTCAGGACGGCCTCTACCACCGTGGGGTCAAACTGGGTACCGGCGCAGCGCTGCACTTCGGCGGCGGCATCTTCGCAAGTCCAGGGCTCCTTGTACGGGCGGCGACTGATGAGCGCATCAAACACATCAATCACGCTGACAATGCGCGTGGCCAGGTGAAACTCGTGCGACGGCCGCCCCTTTGGGTAGCCCTTGCCGTCCCAGCGCTCATGGTGGTGGGTGGCAATGTCACACGCCGTGGCCAAGTGGTGGTCGTGGTCAAGCAGGGCCGTGCCGATGTTGGTATGGGACTGCACGATGGCGTATTCCGCTTCGGTGAGTTTGCCCGGCTTGCACAGAATGGCATCCGGTATGCCAATCTTGCCGACATCGTGCAGGCGGCTGGCTTGGCCCATATGCGCGGCTTCTTCCACCGACAGGCCCAGTTCCAGGGCGACCAGGCGGGTGTAATGGTCGATGCGGTTGATGTGGCTGCCGGTGGTGCTGTCCTTGAATTCCGCAATGCGTGCCAGCACGTCGATCATGTGGTCGTAGGACAGGCTCAGGTCCACGTGCAGACGCAGGTTCTCCAATGCACTGGAACATTGTTGGGCCATCATGGAGATCAATGCCCGATCAGACGGGTCCAGGTCATGGGTGGGCTCAATATAGATGAACCCAGCCGGTTTGCTTTCTACCAGCAGCGGCACAACGTAGGCGTCCTTGCGCAGCAGTTGCGGTACCTGGCCGGTGAGGACGGCTTGCGTGCACTGCGCGCGGATGGTTTCAAACCGTTCCAGGCTGTCGAGTCTTCCGCTGGCCGCTTGCAAGGTGGCTTCGCGCTCCTCGAACGTGGCAATGACGCCGTCGATGGTGGAGATGAAGCTGCCATCGGAGAGGTTGCACAGTCCCACCACCTGGGTCAGCACGCCTTGGAAAAACTGGCTCAGCGAGCGGTTGCTGATGCGGTAGATGTCGGGCGCAGCCATCAGAACGTGTTGCAGGCCGATGCGGTTGAAGTCAATCGCGCGAATGTCGCGGTACGACTTGATGGCCGAGCGCACGGAGGTGTAGAGGTGCGTTGCGGTCAGCTCGGTCTTGTCCTTGTAGTCATCAATGTCGTAGTGGTCAATCACGTAGCGCTCAGGTGCCAGACCGGGCTGGCCGGTGCGGATGATCAGCCGGATCATGAGGTTCTTGAGATCCTTGCGGATGGATTCGACCAGGCGCAGCCCGGCGTCGTCGGTCTCCATGACCACGTCGATCAGCGCTACCGCCACGTCGCTGCGTGACTCCAGAATTTGCCGGGCCTCTTGCGCCGATCCGGCTTCAATGATTTCGAGGTCGCGATCGGCGAAGCGAAACCCCTTGAGGTTGATGCGCGTGATCAGGCGCATGTCGGGCTCGTCATCAACCACCAGCAACTTCCAGGTGTGGCGCGTGCTGCCGACGACTTCGTCGACTTCTGCAGGCGGGCTCTTTGCGCGGACCAATTTCATCAGGACACCTCCGGCGTGTTGGTGTGGATTGCTGCGGGAAAGTGGATGTCAAAGCGGCAGCCCGCCTGTGGCTGACTGTGGCACTGGATGCTGCCGCCGAGTTGGCTGGTGACGATGTTGTAGCAAATATACAAACCCAGCCCCGAGCCACCCTCGCTGCGGCGCGTGGTGTAAAACGGCTCGAAAATCCGGCTGAGCTGCTCTGCGTTCATGCCGTCGCCGTCGTCGGAAAACTCCAGGTGAACATCCTTGGCAAGGCGCGTGACACGGATGCCGATCTTGCCCGCTCGCGTGCCGCCAGCAAAGGCGTGCTGGATCGCATTCATCACAAGGTTGGTCAATAGTTGTTGAATCAATCCGGGCATGCCGTGCAGACGCAAGTCTGAGGGGCAGTGCACGCTGATTTCGATCGGGCATTTCTTCAAGGTGCTCTGCAACGCAAACAACACATCGTCAATGAGCTCGCGCATCTCGAAGGTGCGCACCTGGTCGGACGTCTGGTCGATGGATGTGCGCTTGAAACTCTTTACCAGGTTGGCCGCGCGGCGCAGGTTGGACATGGCCAGCGCACCGCCTTGCCGCAGCCCCTGCAGTTCATTACGCAGGGAGTCTTCGTCTACGTCTTCCTGAAGCAGCAGGGCGTCAATGCGGTTGAGTGCTTCGTCGGTGTTGGATACAGCGCTTACCGCCACTCCCACCGGGGTGTTGATCTCGTGTGCAAAGCCCGCCACCATGCGCCCAAGCGAGGCCATCTTCTCGCTTTGCAAAAGCTCGCCGCGCGTAGCTTCCAGCTCCAGGGTGTTGCCCACCAGTTCCAGCCAGCGGCGACGCAGCAATTCGAGCAGCATCCAGCCCGTGGCGGCGGTGATGACAAACAACAAGCCATAGTTGAATTGAGTCTGCCAAATGCTGCCTGCGCTGGCGGCCTCGATGGGAGCGTAGCGCTGCGAGACGCTGATGCCACCGCGCACGTCTCCGAGTTTGTAGCCTTGGTGAGCGTGGCATTGCAGGCAAGGCTTTTCGATCATCAGCGGGGCCATGTAGCGCAACAGCATGCCGGTCTCTGCGGGCGTGAGTTCAACCACTTCTTTCACCCCGCGTTCAAACGCCAGCAGGGCGGTGTGCTCCCAGGGGTCAGCGGCATTTTGCGGTCGGATCGGGTTCAGGCTGGTGAGTCGAAAGACCGAGCCCAGGTCCGATTGCGCCATTTCGCCAATCAGCCGCGTCATGTAGGCCGGGTTGATCAGGGTGAGCGCCTGGCCGTCGGTGGTGGTCACATCGCGGCGCGGGCTATCCAGATAGGGATTGGGCAATGTTCTTGGCGTAACCGGAACATAGATGCCGGCGTGACTGGCATTCCAACTGCGGGTGAGCACCACCATGCGAAACATATTGCGTGCACCTTCGGTGGCAACCTGAATGCTCTGCTCGCGAATGTCGCTGACATGCTCTTGCAGCAACCACCACGACGCCCCCGCCCACACCAGCAGCGGCAGCAGCCACCAGCGCCTGAACCGGACCATGGCTGGCACAACGTGCGCGGCTTCGGCGGAGACAGCAGGCATCGGGTTTCAGGGGCCTGAAGGGGCCTGAGCTCCGCAAAGAAACTGGTTCATGGTGGACCTTGGAAAACAAGCGTCTGGTGGCAAACCACCTCGGACACAGCAACCACGGAAATCGAACGGTCAGTGTGGCAGATCAACCCCCGCTATTCAAGCTGGAATGACCCGTTGGAATAACTTGTTACAACTTAGTTGGCGGCGTCGCTGTGGCGCG
>CAIPBW010000283.1 GCA_903863395.1 uncultured beta proteobacterium | reverse complement strand
GGCGCCCAGGGTTGCCGCGACCACGGCAACCAGTTTGACTTGTTTCATCGACATGAATAGTTCTCCAACAGTGAGTGAAAGGGATATGCGTCAGCGTGCAGCCGCGCGCCGCGCGCATAGGCCGCAATGATAGCGCCACCCGGGCGTGTTGTCGTGCGGGTTTGCACCTGTTTCCTCAGGGACAGCGGGGCTGCTGCCTGGGCGTTAATATGGCGCGCATATTCACAGGAGACTTTCCCATGTTTGAAACCGCCATTGCTGGCAGCCTGCCCAAACCCTCGTGGCTGTCGGAGACGCAAAAGCTCTGGCCCCAGTGGAAACTTCAGGGTGACGAGCTGCTGCAGGCCAAGGCCGACGCCACGCTGCTGTGGATCAAGGCGCAGGAAGACGCGGGACTGGACATCGTCGGCGACGGCGAGCAGTCGCGCCAGCACTTTGTACACGGCTTTCTGGAGCAGGTGGAAGGCATCGACTTTGACAACAAGGTCACCATGGGTATTCGCAACAACCGTTACGACGCCCAGGTGCCGCAGGTGATTGCGCCCCTGCGTCTGCGTGGCCGGGTGCACGCATTTGAGGCACAACTGGCACGCGCACACACCAAAAAGAAGCTCAAGTTCACGCTGCCCGGGCCGTTGACCATTGTCGATACCGTGGCCGACCGCTTTTATGGCGACCGGCGCAGCATGGCGTTTGCGTTTGCCGAACTGCTCAACCAGGAAGCGCTGGCGCTACAGGCCGATGGCGTGGACATCATCCAGTTTGACGAACCCGCCTTCAACGTCTACATGCAAGACGCAGCCGAGTGGGGCGTCAAGGCGCTGGAGCGAGCCGCCCAAGGGCTGACCTGCACCACCGCCGTCCACATCTGCTACGGCTACGGCATCAAGGCCAATACCGACTGGAAGGAAACCCTGGGCCAGGAATGGCGTCAGTACGCGCAGGTATTCCCGGCGCTGGCGGCAAGTTCCATTCAGCAGGTGAGCCTGGAGTGCTACCACTCGCACGTGCCGCCCGAACTGATGGCGCTGCTCACCGGCAAGGATGTGATGGTCGGGGTGATCGATGTGGCCAGCGAAGCAATTGAAACGCCCGAGCAGATTGCCGACACCATCGGCCTGGCGCTGCAGCACGTGCCGCGCAACCGCTTGTTTCCGTGCACCAATTGCGGTTTGGCACCGATGAGCCGCGAGGTGGCGCTCAAGAAACTTGAAGCGCTGGCGCAGGGTGCGGCACTGGCGCGTGCGCGCTACGGAGCGTGAGCATGGGCAAAAAGCAGGTGTTTGCGGTAGCCGCTCCGCAGGCGCTGGGTTTTTCGGCGCAACGCACCAGCGATCTGGTGTCCACACTGGAGGCGGAAGTGCAGGGCGGCCGCCTGCCCGGCGCGGTGGCGCTGATGGTGCGCCGGGGCCAGTTGTTGCTGCACACGGCGGTAGGGCAGCAAGACCCCGCCAGCGGGGTGCCGATGGCGCTGGACTCGATCTTTCGCATCTACTCCATGACCAAGCCGGTGGTCTCGGTGGCGGTGATGATGCTGATGGAGCGCGGCAAACTGTTGCTCAGCGACCCGGTAGCCAAGCACCTGCCCGAATTTGCCAACGTGCTGGTGGCGGCACAGGTCAACGGCCACGCCGTGACGCACCGGCCCAAGGCCGCACCCACCGTGCACGACCTGCTGCGCCACACCTCGGGCCTGACCTACGAGATTCTGGGTTCCGAGCCGGTCCAGCGTCAGTACGCGCAGGCACGCCTGGGTTCGCGCGAGCGCAGCAACCGCGAGTTTTCCAAGGCGCTGGCGGCCTTGCCGCTGATGTTCGAGCCCGGTACCGTGTGGGAATACAGCCGCGCCACCGATTTGCTGGGTGCCCTGATCGAAGTGGTCAGCGGGCAAACGCTTGGCGTGTTTCTGCAAGAGAACATTCTCGGCCCGCTGGGCATGCGCGACACCGCGTTTTCGGTGCCACCCGACCAGCACCACCGCATTGCCGAACCGTTTGACAAAGACCCGGACGGCGGCATTGCCATGAAGCTGATCGACATTCGCGAGAACGCGCCGATGGAGGCCGGTGGTGCCGGTCTGGCCTCCACCGCGCTGGACTACGCCCGCTTTTTGCAATGCCTGGCCAATGGTGGCGAGTTTCAGGGCGCGCGCCTGCTCTCACCCAGCACGGTGCGCTACATGACGGCCGACCATCTGGGCAGCATCGGCGTGTACCGCGGCGGGCGCTCGGCCGAGTTGCTGCCGCCCGGCCACGGTTTTGGCCTGGGCTTTGCCGTGCGCACCGATGAGGGCATTGCTGCCACACCGGG
>CAIPBW010000282.1 GCA_903863395.1 uncultured beta proteobacterium | reverse complement strand
GCCAGCTTGACGCGTTGCGCCTCGCCGCCCGATAGCGTGGTGGCGGCCTGGCCGAGCTTGATGTACGACAGGCCCACGTCGAGCAGGGTCTGGAGCTTGCGGGCAATCGTTGGCACGGCCTGCAAAAAGTCAAACGCCGCCTCCACCGTGAGGTCCAGAATCTGCGCGATGTTCTTGCCCTTGTAGAGCACCTCCAGCGTCTCGCGGTTGTAGCGCTGCCCGGCGCAAACGTCGCAGGGCACATAGACATCGGGCAGAAAGTGCATCTCCACCTTGACTACGCCGTCGCCCTGGCACGCCTCGCAGCGGCCACCGGCCACGTTGAAGCTGAAGCGCCCCGGCCCGTAGCCGCGCTCGCGCGCCGTGGGTACCTCGGCCATCAGTTCGCGAATGGGCGTAAACAGGCCGGTGTACGTGGCCGGGTTGGAGCGTGGTGTGCGCCCGATGGGCGACTGGTCCACGTTGATCACTTTGTCGAAGTGCTCAATGCCCTCAATCGCCTCGTGCTCTGCGGGTTCCTCATGGGCGCGGTAGATGGTGCGCGCCACCGCTGCGTACAGGGTGTCGTTGACCAGGGTCGACTTGCCCGAGCCCGACACGCCGGTCACGCAGGTCAGCAGCCCCACCGGAAAGTCCACCGTCACCTGGCGCAGGTTGTGCCCGCTGGCACCCACCACGCGCAGCGTTTGCAGTGCACCCAGCGTGGCCTGGTGCTGCGCTTCGCGCTCGGCGCGGCGCAGCGCTGCCGGGCTGGGCGCATGGCGCGAACTCTTGAAGGCGTCTGGCGCGCGCTGCGTCTGCACCGTGGGTAGCCAGGGCGTGCGCCGCTTGGGTACCGCAATTTGCAGGCTGCCCGCCAGGTACTGCCCGGTGAGTGAACCCGCGTTGGCTTTCACCGCAGCAAAGTCGCCCTGCGCCATGACGCGCCCACCGTGCACGCCCGCGCCCGGTCCCAGGTCGATGATGTGGTCGGCCGCGCGCATCATGTCCTCGTCATGCTCCACCACCAGCACGCTGTTGCCAATGTCGCGCAGGTGCTTGAGGGTGTCGATCAGGCGTTCGTTGTCGCGCTGGTGCAGCCCGATGCTGGGCTCGTCAAGCACATACATCACGCCCGTCAGCCCCGAGCCAATCTGGCTGGCCAAGCGGATGCGCTGCGACTCGCCGCCGCTCAAGGTTTCGGCGCTGCGGTTGAGGCTCAGGTAATTGAGGCCCACGTCGTTGAGAAACTTCAGGCGCAGGCCGATTTCGCGCACCACCTTGGCGGCAATGTCGCCCTTGGCGCCGTGCATGGTCAGGCTCTGGAAATAGGCGTAGCTCTCGCGCAGCGTGGACTTGCTGATTTCGTGGATGGTGCGCGCCTGCTCGCCCTCGCCCACCTTCACATGGCGCGCTTCGGCGCGCAGGCGCGAACCATCGCACACCGGGCAATGCTGGGTACTGCGCAGGCGCGCCAGGTCTTCGCGCACCAGTGCCGAGTCGGTCTCGCGGTAGCGCCGCTGCATGTTGGGGATGATGCCTTCAAACGGGTGCTTCTTGGTCAGCTTCTTGCCCTGCGACGCGCCCGAGTCCATCACGTAGCTGAACTTGATTTCTTCTTCGCCCGAGCCAAACAGAACCGCGTGGCGCACGGCTTCGGGCAGGCTTTCAAACGGTTTTTCCACGTCAAACTTGTAGTGCCGCGCCAGGCTCTCGAGCATCGAAAAGTAGTAGCCGTTGCGCCGGTCCCAGCCCTTGACGGCACCGCTGGCCAGGCTCAGGCTGGGGAAGGCAACCACGCGCGCCGGGTCAAAAAACTCCTGCACGCCCAGGCCGTCGCAGCTTGGGCACGCGCCCACCGGCGAGTTGAACGAAAACAAGCGCGGCTCCAGCTCCGAGATCGAGTGGTTGCACACCGGGCAGGCAAACTTGGCGTTGAACAAATGCTCCTTTGCGCCTTCGCGCAAATGCTCTTTCGTGCCGCCGTGCGCGGGTGCGTCGTCGGCATCCATTTCCACCGCAATGGCGCGGCCATGGGCCAGGCGCAGCGCGGCTTCAAAACTCTCGGCCAGACGCTGCTGCACGGTGCTGGCCTGGGCGTCGCCCGGGGCACGCACCTT
>CAIPBW010000281.1 GCA_903863395.1 uncultured beta proteobacterium | reverse complement strand
TCGCCCACGCTTAAGAGCACCTGGTAGCAGGTCAGGCGGATCAGGCTGGGGGCTTCGGCTTCGTTCAGCGTCTGACCCTGTGCCAACTGCGAGAGCACCAGGTTGACGCGTTGCAGCGCCGGATCGGTGTTGCCTTGCGCCTGTTCGACCCGGGCCAGGCCGGCCAGCGCATCGAGCCGGGCGGCGTAGTGGAACTCGGCCGAGAGTTGGTGCGAGCGCGCAAACGCCGCGTGGGCTGCAGCGTGCTGGTGCAGTGCCAGGTGGGCGTCACCGAGAGCACACAGGGCGATGGCCTCAAAGTCGGTGCTGCCCACCGCGTGCAGCAAGTCCACCGCTAATTGGGCGTGCGCCAGGGCCAGCGCGGCGTGGCCTTGGCGCAATTCCAGGGTGGACAGGGCTACCAGGGTGTTGGGCTCGACTGCCCGGTCGCCGACGGCGCGCGACAGGTGCAAGCCTTCCTCCAGAAATTGCCGCGCCTGCGCGTGCGCACCCAAACGCAGCCAACCCTTGCCCAGATTGCCCAGGGCGATGGCTTCGTTGCGTCGGTTGCCCAGTTCGCGATTGATCTGCAAGTCCTGGGCATCAAGTTCCAGCGACGCCACCTGATCGGCCTGGCTGTCGGCAATCACCGAGAGCGCATTGAGGAACAAGGCTTCGAGCGCGCGCGCGCCCAGGAGTTTGGCCTCAACCAGTCCGTTGTGCGCCAGCGCGCGGCCCAGGCCCACGTCGCCCAGGTAGTTCAGGGCGAGCGCCAGGCGTTGCTGGCCGCGCAGCGCCAGCACCGTATCGTCGCTGCGCTGGGCCAGTTCCATGGTCTGGCGGGCGGCGCTTTGCAGGGTGGCGTAGTCGCCGGTGCGCAGCGCCAGGTTGCTGCGCCGCCAGGCCACGTCGCAGCGCTTGCGATCCTGGTCAAGGATCTCGGCGATATCGTGCATCGTGTCGATGGCGGCGGATTGCTCGACGCGCAGTCCCTCCAGGTCGTCGGCGCGCTCCTGCACTGTCAGTAGCCGCCAGCGCAATTCCCACTCGGGCGCGTCGCCCAGGGCAACACCGGGCAAGACATCAGAGGGCAGCAGTTCCCAGGCCTTGCACACAAACTCCAGCGCCGCCGCATGGGCGTAACTCTCGCAGGCGTGCTCGGCCGCGCGCGCGTAAAACTCGCACGCCTGGCGCTCCAATCCCGCTTTGAAATAGTGCTCTGCAGCGACGCCAAAAAAATCCTTGGCGCGCGCACCGGTTTGCGTGGCGAACCACAGCGCCGCCTTGGCGTGCAGTTCGCGCCGGGTACTCTTGAGTACGGTGTCATAGGTGACCTGGTGCAACAGGTGGTGCACAAAGGCATATTTGCGCACCGTCTCCCAGCCGCCGTCGCTTTGGGCTTCGATCAACTTGTGGCGCACCAGCGCATTCAGGCACAGGGGCGCTTGCGCGTCCAGCGCCAGCAGGGCCTGGTCCCAAAACTCGGAGCCGATGACGCTGGCCGCTTGCAAGGCACGCTTCTCGGGCGCGCTCAAGCGGTCCAGCCGGGCTTGCAGCACGCCGGTGAGCGTTGCCGGTACATGGGTGGCAAGCAGCTTCTCGGGGCGCAGCAACCAGCACTGCGTCTGGGCGACGATGGCACCTTCGTCGATCAGCATCTTGACCAGCTCTTCCATGTAGAACGGGTTGCCTTCGGCACCGCTGGTGATGAGTTCGCGCAGTGCCGCCGGAATGGTGGGCAGCATCTTCAACAACTCGTTGACCAGCGTGCGGCTGGTGGTTTTGTCGAGTGCGCGCAGCGTGATGACCAGGGCGTTGCTCTCCAGCGGTTCGCGCGCTGGCGGCGCCTCGGAGAGCGGGCGCGCAAAGGCCACCATCAGCATCGGCAAGTCCTGATTGGCCTGGCTCAGGTAATTGAAAAAGTCGAGCGAGCCAGCGTCTGCCCAATGCATGTCGTCAAGCAGCAGCAGACTGGGCAAGTTCTCGGTGGCTGCCAAGCGCCGCAGCAGTTGCGCACCGGTGTGAAAACCCCGGTCGCGCATTTGCCGTGCATCGTCGCGAATGGCTTGAATATGCTTGCTGTCGGAAAAATCAAAGCCGATCAAGTGCCCCAGTACCTGGACCTGCGACAACGCCAGGTCTGCATCGCTCTCGTCCCGGAACAGGGGCAGCACGCCGTTTTGGAACTTGGCGCGCGCTGCGTCGTCAGAATCGCCATCGACGATCTGAAAGCGCCAGGCCATGATGTCCTTGAGCAAGCCGTAGGGCCGGTTTTGGGTCAGGGTGCGCGCACGCCCCTGGAAGAAGTAAAAACGCTCGGCGCGCGACTCGGCCCAGTTTTCAAACTCGTAAAGCAAGCGGCTTTTGCCTACACCGGCCTCGCCGATCACGCGCACCATGGCGAACTCTCTCACGCGGTACAACCTGGCAAAGGCCTCTTGCAGCAGCGACAACTCGGCTTCGCGCCCGACCATCGAGGTCTCCACGCCCTCAATGCCGCGGCTGGCTTTGCGAAACGCGCGCGGCTTGCTGCGCAATACCAGGTAGGTCGCCACCGGCGCGTCCACGCCCTTGACTTCCAGCGGCGGCTGCGGCACCACGTCAAACACGCCGCGTACATGGCGGTAGGTGTCGTGGCTGATGCGCAGACCACCTGCCGGGGCGCTTTGCTCCATGCGCGCTGCCACGTTGACGTGAAAGCCGCGGATATTGTTCTCGGCGTCCAGCCCGCCACCGAGCAGCACGTCGCCCGAATGCAGGCCCACGCGCACGTTGAAGCCGGCATGGCCAAAGCGCTC
>CAIPBW010000280.1 GCA_903863395.1 uncultured beta proteobacterium | reverse complement strand
GGTGCGCCAGTCGATGCGCACCAAGGTGTCGTGGCCAACCACGGTGGAAATGGTCAAGACCAGCAAGCCGGCCCCGCAAGGCGTGCTTGACGTGACGTTGATCGACATCAGCCTGCAGGGGGCCATGATCAAGGCCGCCAGCGCCTTGGGTGCCATTGGTGACGAGTTGAACATCTCCATGACCGCGCGCATCGACGGCGCACCCACCCAACTCACCCTGCTGGCGGGCATTTGCCACAACAACAAGTCGAGCACCGAAGACGCGCACTACATCGGGCTGGCGTTCAAGAACCTGACACAACTCAACAAGCTGATGCTCAACTACCTGACCCAGAACCAGCCGACGTAGAAGTCGTGGTTGAGGCTCAGGCGCGGCCGAATTTGGTGTCGAAACGAATCCCGATTTTTTGCAGCAAGGGCGTGGGCAACAAGCCCCCCGCGCAGACGATGACCACGTTGTTCTCAAACGACTTGACGCCGTCCTCGGCCTCGATTTCCACGGCATTGGCAGAAATTGATTTAACTGAAGAATTGAGCATCACCGTCAAGCGCCCTGCTTGCTGCTGCTGATCGAGCAGCAGGCGGTTTTTCTGCTTCACCCGCGAAAACGCCGCGCTGCGGTAGGACAGAATCACGCGCGTGCCCTGCTCCTGCGAAACAGCAATCGCAGCCTCAAGCGCGCTATCGCCGCCGCCCACCACCAGCACCGCCTGACCGGCGTACTGCGCCGGATCGATCAGGCGGTACGTCACCATGGACGAGTCTTCACCCGGCACCCCGAGCTTGCGCGGCGTGCCACGGCGGCCCATGCACAGCAGCACGCTGCGCGTCGAGTAGTTGGCGTTGTTGGTGCGGACGATGAAACTGCCATCCTCCTTGTCGATGCTTTCCATCTGCTCGCGAAAGCCGATTTGCAGACCGGTCTTTTGCACCACGTCCTGCCAGAATTCGAGCAACTTTTCCTTTTGTACTTCGGCAAACTTGACCTTGCCAATCAGCGCCAGTTCCACCGGTGCCGTCATTGCCACCTTTTGCCGGGGGTAGTGGAACACCGCACCGCCAAGCGACTCCTCCTGCTCAATGAGCTTGTACTTGAGCTTGTGCGCGATCGCTGACAACCCGGCCGACAACCCAGCCGGGCCGCAGCCCACGATCACCACGTCAAAATCGGGCGTGCCGCCGGTGCGCTTTTTGATGGCGTCCATGGCCTGGCGGCCCTGCTCGGCGGCCTTGCGGATCAGGCCCATGCCACCGAGTTCGCCCGCAATAAAAATTCCGGGCACATTGGTTTCAAATTCGGCCGACACGTTGGGAATGTCGATACCGCGCTTCTCGGTACCAAACACCAGCGAGATGGCTCCCACCGGACAGGCGTCGCGGCAGGCACCATGCCCGATGCAGTACGAGCCGCTGATCAGCACCGCCTTGCCGTTGACCACTCCCAGCGCGTCTTCCGGGCACGCCTTGGCACACGCGCCCGAGCCCATGCAGCGCAGCGGGTCCACCAGCGGATGCAGGGACGGCGGCTCGGCCAGACCCGCTTCCAACGACTGTTTGAGTTCGGCAACATAGGCTTGCTTCACGCGACCACGCCGACGCAGGTACCACGCCATCGCGAGCACCAAAAATCCGGCATACAGGTAGAGGTAATTCATGGTTTGACCGTGTCGCGGATTTCCAGCACCAGGCCGCTGGCACCTGCATCCACCGGCCCGATGCTGCCAATCAAGTCGCCGCTCTGGGGCATGGGGTTGCCGCTCTTGCTGATCCGCGCCGTCACATTGATCTTGCCCGCCGCCGACAAACGCGCCTCGGTTGACATTGCCATGCTGTCGTCGAGCACAAAGGCC
>CAIPBW010000279.1 GCA_903863395.1 uncultured beta proteobacterium | reverse complement strand
GAATCTGCCTTTTGGGCGAGGCTCATCTGCACCAGAGCGGGCAGATTGGGATTCAGTAGCTTGTGATTCGGACCGAGACCGGCAAACTTTAGCCGCTGGTGGATTTAGCTGTTTTTGCGAGAAGCAATGCGATGTGGCAAGCCATGGGGTCAGGGTGCATGGACTGCCGCGCTGCGCTCGCAGTGACGAGACCACAGTTCATGGCCCCTATGCAGTTTCGGCCAGGCGAACTTACTTATTGGTGTACATCGCCATCAGGCCGGCAAAGCTGCTGGTCAACCCGGTTTGGGTGCTCTTGATCTGGCCGACCATGCTGTCCATGGCGGCAAACTGCTTGGTGTAGCGGTCCAGCAGACGGGTCATGCGGTCTTCCAGGGCGGTAAGGTCGTCCTGGTACTTGGTAATGCGCGCTGTGGCGTTGGCGCTTTCGGTGGTCAGCGTGCCGCTGCTGCCCATCATGGTGGTCAGCGCCTTGCTGGCGTCACCGGCGATGCCAGCGATGCTGGTATCGAAGCTAGCCTGGTTTTCTTGGTTGCCCGAGAGCAGTGTCACCGTGTTGGTGAAGTTGAAGTTTAGCGCCAGGTCCAGCGTGACAGAGTTGGCAGTAAGGTTGCCGGTCTTGTCCACCTCAATGCCAATGTCGCGCAACGCACTCAAAGTGCCGGATGAGGCCTTGGTGGACGAGTCGTCTGTCACCATGGCGCGAATCTGATCGCGGATGGCTCGCACGCTGGAGTTACCAACCAGGGTTGCACCATAGGTCGCAAGCGTGGATTTTGGATTGGTAACTTCGTCAAGCAGGCTGTTGGCGTCGTTGTAGGCGGTTACCAGTGCCATCACCTTGGTCTTGGCAGCGCTGGTGTCGTTGGCCAGATTGAGACTTGCAGGTGTTCCGGTAACGGTCGTGATGCCGTTGCTCGTAGTTGCGGTGCCATTGGCGGCAATCAAGTTAAGCGTCACCCCGGCGATCGCACCACTCACGGCATTGCTGCTGCTGGAGATATCGAGCCCATCGACCTTGAGCACTGCGTCCGCTGCAGATTGCAGTGTTGTAGAAAAATTCAACCCCGTGGAACTGTTGGGGGATGTGGCGTCGCTGGTAATCGTAAAGGCGTTGCTGGCACCGGACGTTCCCGTCACCACAATCTTGTACCCGCTGCCTGTATTGACAAGTTGCGCATTCAGGCCATTGCCAGAGTTGTTGATGGAGTCCACTACCCCTGTAGGTGTTGCGGTGGTTACGGATATTGCATGTGTGGTTCCGCCAGCACTGTCCGTCAGGATGAGTTCTTTCAACCCCGGGATGGACTGGTCTGCCGTTGCGTAGGTTTGCGTACCAGTGCTGCGCTGCGCCGCTGCCAGTTGGGTGATAAGCACGGTATGGCTACCCGCGTCTGCGCTGGCGCTGGCAGTAGCGGTAAACGCGCTGGTCTGACTGTTGCTGACGGTAATGCTCTTGTAGTCGCTCTTGTCCTTGAGGTCATCAAACGCCGCCTGCAGGTTGCTTAGCGCATATTTCACTGCCGAATAGCCCGAGATCACCGCCTGGTTCTTGCTGATGTTTTTGTTGATCGCATCCGCTCTCGGGGCGCGCTCGGCATCGACCAGACTATTTGCCAAGGATGCAGTGTCAATGCCCGAGCCGCCGCCGAGCTTGCTGACGATGTTGGCCTTGGCGGAGTTGCTCGCAGCCGTGCTCGCCGCAGCCGACGTGCTGGTGGAGGTGGACGTTGAAGTCGACGACCCGGTTGTGGATGAGACAGAAGTAACCATTGAGCGCCTTGGTGCAGTACGGAAGGTGTCGGACGATGCTCAGGAAACTTGAGCCCGCTTCACCCTAAATACTTGAATAGCGACAACTGCGACACCTTGGCAAAGCTGCTTTGCGCTGCCTCCAGCGACAGCATGAGCTTTTGCATATTGGTGATGGCGGTGGCCATGTCCAGGTCTTCCACGTTGGAAAGCACGGTTTTAAGGGTGAGCTTGGTGTCGTCGAGCACAGCGCGCTGCTGGTCCACCACCTTCAGGTCGGTGCCCGCCTCGGCCTGCGCCAGCACCACGCCCTGGTGCAAGGCGTCCATTTCGGTCAGGCCGCGTTGCATTACGGTGGAAGTGCCGTCTTTCACGCCCTTAATCAAGTCGTCAATCGACTGGAAGAAGCCGGTGCCTGAGGTGGTGCCGCCGGCTGCAGTGCGCACCACACGCACGAAGGCATTGGTACCCGGGCGGTTGACGGCAATGGTGCGCTGGTCGCCCACGGCCACGTGCATGCGGGTCTGATCGCCCTGGTAGCTCACCGCGCCGGTTGCGTCAGAGGCAAACGCAGGCGTGCGCACCTTGCTGCCTGAAAACACGTAGTTGCCAGTGGTATCGGTGCTGTTGGCCAGGCTAAGTAGTT
>CAIPBW010000278.1 GCA_903863395.1 uncultured beta proteobacterium | reverse complement strand
TTACCCTGCCCCGGTCACGCCAGGGCCATGGGTGGCAGGCGCGATCCCCGCTCAGATTGAGTGGATGTCGCTCGGCAACCACCCACCCGTTTGTGGCGGGGGCACCGCCAGGCAAGCGTCTCGCAGTGCACACCCCCAAGACGCAAAAAGCCCGAGCCGGTCAGGGCTCGGGCTTTTGCATACGAGCTTGAAAGCAACTTACTTGCGCGCAGGCGGCAGATCGGTGCACGAGCCGTGCGCCACTTCGGCTGCCATGCCGATGCTTTCGCCCAGCGTGGGGTGGGGGTGAATGGTCTTGCCAATGTCCACGGCGTCCGCGCCCATCTCGATGGCCAGCGCGATTTCACCAATCATGTCGCCCGCGTGGGTGCCGACGATGCCGCCGCCCAAAATCTTGCCGTGTCCATGCGCCTCGGGGCTGTCGTCAAACAGCAGCTTGGTGTAGCCCTCGTCGCGGCCGTTGGCAATGGCGCGACCCGATGCCGTCCAGGGGAACAAGCCCTTCTTGACCTTGATGCCCTGCGCCTTGGCCTGGTCCTCGGTCAGGCCGACCCAGGCCACTTCGGGGTCGGTATAGGCCACGCTCGGGATCACGCGGGCGTTGAAAGCGGCAGCGGCCAAGTCCTTGTTGCTCTGCAACTCACCGGCAATCACTTCCGCCGCCACATGCGCTTCGTGCACCGCCTTGTGCGCCAGCATCGGCTGACCCACCACGTCGCCAATGGCGAAGATGTGCGGCACGTTGGTGCGCATCTGGATATCAACGTTGATAAAGCCCCGGTCGGTGACTGCCACGCCGGCCTTGTCGGCGGCAATCTTCTTGCCGTTGGGGGTGCGCCCCACGGCCTGCAGTACCAGGTCGTAGGTTTGCGGCGGGGGTGTCTTGCCGCCCTCTTGCGCCGGGGCAAACGTCACTTCAATGCCCTGCGGTGTGGCCTTGGCACCCACCGTCTTGGTGTTGAGCATGATGTTGTCAAAGCGGTGTGTGTTCATCTTCTGCCAGACCTTGACCAGATCGCGGTCAGCGCCCTGCATCAGGCCGTCGAGCATTTCCACCACGTCCAGGCGCGCGCCCAACGTGCTGTACACCGTGCCCATTTCCAGGCCGATGATGCCGCCACCCAGGATCAGCATGCGCTTGGGCACTTCCTTGAGCGCCAAGGCGCCGGTGCTGTCCACTACGCGTGGATCATCGGGCATGAACGGCAGGCGCACGGCTTGGCTGCCTGCGGCAATGATGGCGCGCTTGAATGCCACCACCTTCTTGGAGCCGGTCTTGTCCTGTGCCGTACCACTGGTTTCTTCCACCTCGACGTGGTTGGCCCCGACAAAGGCACCGTAGCCGCGCACCACGGTCACCTTGCGCATCTTGGCCATGGCAGCCAATCCGCCGGTGAGCTTGGTCACCACTTTTTCCTTGTGACCGCGCAGTTTGGCAATGTCCACCACGGGCTTGCCAAAATCCACACCCAGCGCCGCCATGTGGCTGACTTCATCCACCACCGCGGCAACGTGCAGCAGCGCCTTGCTGGGAATGCAGCCCACGTTCAGGCAGACGCCGCCGAGTTGTGCGTAACGCTCCACCAGCACCACCTTGAGCCCCAGGTCCGCAGCGCGAAATGCCGCCGAATAACCGCCCGGGCCGGCGCCAAGCACCAGCACATCACAGTCAAAGTCCACCTGACCCGCGTACGACGATGCGGCGGGGGTAGGAGCCGCCACCTTCTCTGCAACCGGTTGTGCCGCAGGCGCAGCCGTCTGTGCCGGTTGTGGCTCTGGTGCTGGAGCAGCACCCGCCGCTTCAAGCATCAACACCACCGAACCTTCGGACACCTTGTCGCCAAGTTTGACCTTGAGTTCCTTGACCACACCTGCCTGGCTGGACGGAATTTCCATCGACGCCTTGTCGCTCTCCACGGTAATCAGACTCTGCTCGGCGCGAATGGTGTCCCCCGCCTTGACCATGAGTTCGATAACGGTAACCTCGGCGAAATCGCCAATATCGGGAACCTTGATTTCGATAAGTGCCATAAATACCTCTAATTGGTTGGGGTCAGAGCACATTTGCTTCTCAAAGTGGTCTGACCCGCAAAGTCACAGTAAAACGCGGCGGAAGTCCCCCAGGATCTGCGCCAGATAGACGTTAAAGCGCGCTGCGGCTGCGCCATCGATCACGCGGTGGTCCCAGCTCAGACTCAAGGGCAACATCAGGCGCGGCACGAAGGCCTTGCCGTCCCACACCGGCTCCATCTGGCTCTTGCACACGCCCAGAATGGCGACCTCAGGGGCGTTGATGATCGGCGTGAAGTAGCGCCCGCCAATGCCACCCAGGCTGGAGATGGTGAAGCCCGCGCCGGACATTTCTGCCGGGCTGAGTTTGCCGTCGCGCGCCTTCTTGGCCAACTCGCTCATTTCGGCGCTGATCTGGAAGATGCCCTTCTTGTCGGCGTCCTTGATCACCGGCACCATCAGGCCGTTGGGCGTGTCGGCGGCAAAACCGATGTGGTAGTACTGCTTGTACACCAGTTGGTCGCCGTCGATGCTGGAGTTGAACTCGGGAAACTTCTTGAGCGCCGCCACGCAAGCCTTGATCAGGAACGCCAGCATCGTGACTTTCACAACGCCTGCGTTGTTTCCAGATTTCACGCTTTTTTCATTTTCCAGGTTGGTCGATACGCGAAAGGCTTCAAGGTCGGTGATGTCGGCGTCGTCGTGGTTGGTGACGTGCGGAATCATCACCCAGTTTCGGTGCAGGTTGGCAGCGCTGATCTTCTTGATGCGCGGCCGGTCCTTGCGCTCGATCGGGCCAAACTTGGTGAGGTCCACCACCGGCCAGGGAATCAGGCCCAGCCCGGCACCATCGTTGCCCGACGCGGCGGCAGCGCTGCCCGATTGCGCCGCCGCGGCTTGGGTCTTGGTGGCACCGCTCATCACAGCGCGGGTGAAGGCTTGCACGTCGGCCTCGGTGATGCGGCCCTTGGGTCCGTTGCCATTGACTTCGGCCAACGGCACGCCCAACTCGCGCGCAAACTTGCGCACCGAGGGCGATGCGTGCGGCAGGTTGACTGCCAATGCCGTCGGGTTGTGGGCAGGCGCAGCCACTACCTCTGCGGGCGCGGCGCTCACTGCCGGGCTGGGCGCAGCAGGGGCGGCTACGGCGGCTGGTGCAGCGAACTGGGCCGGAGCTGGTGCAGCGGGGTCTTTCGAGCCCTCCCCCGGCAAGGGGGAGGGTTGGGGTGGGGGTGTGCCGTCTTGCCCCGAAGGGGAGCTGGTATTGGCGCTGTCAAGCGTCAATACCAGTGACCCTTGTTTAACTTTGTCGCCCAGCTTGACTTTGAGTTCCTTGACCACCCCAGCGTGGCTGGACGGGATTTCCATCGACGCCTTGTCGCTCTCCACCGTGATGAGCGACTGCTCGGCGCGCACCGTGTCTCCGGGCTTGACCATCAATTCGATCACCGTGACTTCGTCGAAGTCGCCAATGTCTGGAACATGAATTTCGATTGTTGCCATGTTGTTCTCTCTATGCGTACAGCGGGTTGATCTTGTCGGTCTTGATGCCGTACTTGGCAATGGCTTCCACCACCTTGGCTACCGGCACCGTGCCCTCGTCGCTCAGCGCCTTGAGTGCTGCAACCACGATGAAATGGCGGTTGATCTCGAAATGCTCGCGCAGCTTGCTGCGGAAATCGCTGCGGCCAAAGCCGTCGGTGCCCAGCACCTTGTAGCTGCGCCCCTTGGGGATAAAGGGCCGGATCTGCTCGGCGTAAGCCTTGATGTAGTCGGTGGACGCAATCACCGGGCCGGTGTGCTTGTCGAGCTGCTGCGCCACAAACGACAGGCGCGGTGCCTCGGCCGGATGCAGCAGGTTGTGGCGCTCGGCGTCCTGGCCGTCGCGCGTGAGTTCGTTAAAGCTCGGGCAGCTCCACACATTGGCGGCAACGCCCCAGTCTTTTTCGAGCAACTCCTGCGCAGCAATCGACTCGCGCAAAATGCTGCCCGAACCCAGCAATTGCACGCGCGGCGTGAGCTTCGCGCCGGGCTTGCACAGGTACATGCCCTTGACAATCTGCTCTTCGGTGCCCACCGTGAGGCCGGGCATGGCGTAGTTTTCGTTGAGCAGCGTAAGGTAGTAAAAAACGTTGTCCTGCTTTTCCACCATGCGCTTCATGCCGTGGTGCAGGATGACGCCCACTTCGTGCGCAAAGGTCGGGTCGTAGCTGATGCAGTTGGGGATGGTGCCCGCCATGATGTGGCTGTGGCCGTCTTCGTGCTGCAGGCCTTCGCCGTTGAGCGTGGTGCGCCCCGAGGTGCCGCCCAGCAGGAAACCGCGCGCCTGCATGTCGCCCGCCGCCCAGGCCAGGTCGCCAATGCGCTGGAAGCCGAACATCGAGTAGTACACGTAGAACGGCACCATGATGCGGTTGCTGGTGGAGTAACTGGTGGCCGCCGCAATCCAGCTGCTCATACCGCCGGCCTCGTTGATGCCTTCCTGCAGAATCTGGCCTGCCTTGTCTTCGCGGTAGTACATCACCTGGTCTTTGTCCACCGGTGTGTAGTTCTGGCCTGCCGGGTTGTAGATGCCGATCTGGCGAAACAGCCCTTCCATGCCAAAGGTGCGCGCCTCGTCCACCAGGATCGGCACCACACGTGGCCCCAGCGCCTGGTCGCGCAGCAAGGTGGTGAGAAAGCGCACATAGGCTTGCGTGGTAGATATTTCACGCCCTTCGGCAGTAGGCTCGATCACCGATTTGAAAGTGTCCAGCGATGGCACGGTGAACTGCTCGTCCGACTTGGTACGCCGGTGCGGAAGGTAGCCACCCAGTGCCTTGCGCCGCTCGTGCAGATAGCGCATCTCAGGCGTATCTTCGGCCGGTTTGTAGAACGGGATTTCGGGCAACTGGCTGTCAGGAATCGGGATATTGAAACGGTCGCGAAACAGCTTGATGTCTTCGTCGGTGAGCTTCTTGGTCTGGTGCACATTGTTCTTGCCCTCGCCGCTCTTGCCCATGCCAAAACCCTTGACGGTCTTGATCAGCATCACCGTGGGCTGGCCCTTGGTGTTGACTGCCTTGTGGTAGGCGGCATAGACCTTTTGCGGGTCGTGACCACCACGGCGCAGGTTCCAGATGTCGTCGTCGCTCATCTTGGCAACCATCTCGGCGGTCTTGGGGTCGCGACCAAAGAAATGCTTGCGCACGTAGGCACCGTCGTTGGCCTTGAACGACTGGTAGTCGCCATCGAGCGTGTCCATCATCAGCTTGCGCAGTGCGCCTTCCTTGTCGCGCGCCAGCAGCGGGTCCCAGTTACTGCCCCACAGCAGCTTGATCACGTTCCAGCCCGAGCCCCGGAATTCGCCCTCCAACTCCTGGACGATCTTGCCATTGCCACGCACCGGCCCGTCCAGACGCTGCAGGTTGCAGTTGACGACGAAGATCAGGTTGTCGAGCTTTTCGCGCGCGGCCAGGCCGATGGCACCAAGCGACTCCACCTCGTCCATTTCACCGTCACCGCAGAACACCCAGACCTTGCGGTTCTCGGTATTGGCAATGCCGCGTGCGTGCAGGTATTTGAGAAAGCGCGCCTGGTAGATCGCCATCAGCGGCCCCAGCCCCATCGACACCGTGGGGAACTGCCAGAACTCGGGCATCAGCTTGGGGTGCGGGTAGCTCGACAGGCCCTTGCCATCGACTTCCTGGCGGAAATGCAGCAACTGCTCTTCGGTCAGACGCCCTTCCATGTAGGCGCGCGCATAGACGCCGGG
>CAIPBW010000277.1 GCA_903863395.1 uncultured beta proteobacterium | reverse complement strand
GCGCGCTTTAACCGCACGGCGCGGCGGCTGGGCACGGCCGCAGCGGCCAAAGAGATTACCGAGCGCGTGGCCCCCTCGGGCACGCTGTTCAACTACGCCAGTGCCGAAACGCAGATGCTGGGCCTGGTGCTGCGCGGTGCCACCGGCCAGACGCTGTGCCAGTACGTGGGCGACAAGCTCTGGCAACCGCTGGGCGCACAGGCGCGCGCCACGTGGCTTACCAACCCGGCTGACCGCACGGAGTTGGCCTCGGGCAACTTCAGCGCCACCGTGCACGACTGGGCACGCCTGGGCTGGCTGATGGCCAACGACGGCCAGCGCGATGGCGTGAGCGTGGTGCCCAGCGACTACCTGCTGCAGATGACCGACGCTGCGCGCCAGCCAGAGGCGTTTCGCCCCGGGCGCATGCTCAGCAAGGGCAGCACCTACCTGGGCTATGGCCTGCAAACCTGGCTGCTGCCGGGCACGCACCGGCGCTTTGCGCTGTTTGGCATCTACGGCCAGGCGATCATGGTGGACCCGCAGCTCAAGCTGGTGGTGGTACACATGGCCGTGGCCAAAGACGCCTCGGGCGACGCCAGCGGCACGCACATGGGCGCAGAGCGCGATGCGCTGTGGCGCGGCATCGTGGCCCGCTACGGCACCTGGTAAAACACAACCCCACTCGCACACCTCACCATGATTCATATTTCCAAATGTCTGAGCGCCGGCCAGGGCCTTGCCAAGGCGCTGCTTGCGCGTGCGCCCACGGTTGAACTGGATTGGGACGTGCGCCAAAAGAGCCGCTTTGACGCTACCGACTCCAGCGGGCGGCAGCTTGGCGTGTTTTTGCCGCGCGGCACGCTGGTGCGCGGTGGCGATGTGCTGGTGGGCGAAGATGGCTCGCTGGTACGGGTGCTGGCTGCGCCGCAGGCGGTGCTCAAGATCACGCCCTGCGCGCAGCACGGCAGCGCCTTTGACCTGGTGCGCGCCGCCTACCACCTGGGCAACCGCCATGTGCCGATTGAACTTACGCCCACGCACCTGAAGATTGAGCCCGACCACGTGCTGGCCGACATGCTGCGCGCCATGCACCTCATAGTGCATGAAGTGGCTGAAGCGTTTGAGCCCGAAGGCGGTGCCTACGCCAGCGCAACGCAGCACCATGGGCACGACCACGCGCACGGCCACAGCAATGATCACGCGCATGATCACTCGCATGGGCACGACCACGATCACGACCATGCATGACGCGAGCCTGCTGCAACTGATGTGGCTGGCCTCGCCCGCGCTGCCGGTGGGCGGGTTCTCGTATTCGGAGTGTCTGGAGACTGCAGTAGAAAGCGCGCTGGCAGGCACCGAGACCGATGCCTCGCGCTGGCTGGTGCAGCAGTTGCATTTGAGTCTGGCGCGCTCCGACCTGCCCGCCGTGGCGCAGGCCATTGAGGCCTGGCGCGCTGACGACCACGCACGCGTAGCCGCGCTCAACGCCTGGGTGCTGCAAACGCGCGAGAGCGCCGAGCTGCGCGCCCAAAGCGCGCAAATGGGGCGCAGCCT
>CAIPBW010000276.1 GCA_903863395.1 uncultured beta proteobacterium | reverse complement strand
TCTTCCCAGGCGGCGTGAAACGGTGCGATTTCCTTCTCGATAAAGCGGCGGAAACTGTCGCGGAAAGCTTCGTGGTCGGGGTTGAACAGGGTGCGATCGATCATGGCAAAGGTCTCGGGTACGGGCATTTTCTCCAAGCAAATGCTTGGTGAAAAGGAATATAGCGCATCCGCCGGGCCAGCCTCAGTTGCCAGAACTGCTATCGAGCCGTCAGACAGGCCGTCGCAAGTCGCGCTGCTGCGCTTGGGCACCGACGCAGATGCGCCACTCAACCTCGTCAGCCTTTTGTGCCAACGCCTCCACCATGAACGTCTGAGGCGTTTGGTGCGAGGCACGCGCCAGCCGGACAATACGGTCATGCAAGGATTGCTCAATGCGCAAGGTGGTAGTGATCATGGTGTTTCCCCATCGCGATGCAAGTGTGTCGCAACATGGGGCCACACGGCAAGGCTTTCAGGTTTGAGGCTGCGGGTGGTGTAATCTCTGGCAGGATAAAGGATTCCAAAACTGTCGATGACCGGGGCAATGGATCAGTCAAGGTAAGGCGAATGGATGCCCTGGCAAGTTCAGCATGAGGAGCGTAATGTGCTAATTTCAAAACTCAAACTGCAAAATTGGCGCAACTTCAAGAAGATCGAAGTTGAGCTACGCGAACGCGTGTTCGTGATTGGTCCCAACGCCTCGGGCAAGTCGAACTTGCTTGATGTTTTCCGCTTTTTGCGTGACGTCGCACAACCCCAAGGTGGCGGACTCCAACGTGCGGTGGCAGCCCGAGGCGGCATGACCAAGCTGCGCTGCCTGCTTGCACGACGCGACCCTGAAGTATTGATCGAGGTCGAGTTGTCCGACCGCGCGGATACGCCGCCCATCTGGCGCTACACACTCGCTTTTGGCGGCAAGCAGCGCGTTGTGGTGACACGTGAAAAAGTCGTGGATTTGCGCACCGATACAGTTATCCTGGAAAGACCAAACAACGAAGATAGATCTGACCCCGAACGTTTGACCGAGACCAATCTGGAGCAGGTCAACACCAACAAGAACTTTCGCGCAATCGCTCAATTCTTTGGCTCACTCACCTACCTGCATCTATTGCCTCAATTGCTCAAACATACCGAGTTGGGTGCTACGGCCATGCTAGAAGGTGACCCGTTCGGACAGTCGTTTCTGGAACGCATCGCGAAAACAGCAGACCGGACACGTGAAGCTCGTCTCAAGAAAATTGAAGCGGCATTACAGGCTTGTGTGCCAAATATGCGCAACCTGAAATTCGCCCGCGATGCCAATACCGGCGCCCCCCACCTGGAAGCGCTCTACGAACATTGGCGCCCCGATGCTGGTTGGCAAAGAGAAGACCAGTTATCAGACGGCACACTGAGGCTGCTAGGCATCATGTGGAGCTTGCTCGACGGTGACTCGCTGCTATTGCTGGAAGAGCCTGAGCTATCACTCAGCGAATCCATCGTGCGCCAAATTCCCGCGCTGCTGTGGAAGATGCAACGCACGGCGAAGCACCGCAGACAGGTGTTTGTAACCACCCACAGTGAGGCGCTGCTGGAACACACCAGCGTGGATCCCCGTGATGTGGTGCGACTCGAACCTTCTAGTAACGGCACACACGCCGCCACCGCTACCGCTCAGGAAAAGGCGCTTGTCGCAGCAGGTTATAGCGTGGCCGAGGCGATGGTAAAAGTAAGGTCTTCGGGACAACTCGAGCAACTTTCCATTTTCTGACCATGACCAAGTCGCTGGAGATCGCGCTGGTGGTGGAAGATGTGCTGAGCCTTGCGGTCATGGAGAAAGTGCTGTCGCATACCGGTCGCCACTTCTTGGTCATGAGGCCACAGGTGGAGCGAGGCATCGGCAACATTCAAAGATCGATCCACAAATACCGCACCGCCAGTCATGCTTTGGCCCATGTAGTGTTGGTCGACTTGGACCATGTGGCTTGCCCTCCTTTGTTAAGGTCAGAGTGGGAGCTATCAAACTTGCCACAGGGCATGCTTTTTCGAGTCGCCGTTCGTTCTGTTGAAGCGTGGCTGCTTGCCGATAGAACAGGTTTTGCCAGCTTTGCAGGCATACCCCAAAACAAAGTCTCGCAACACCCGGAGTCCTTGGACAACCCCAAGCAAACTTTGATCAATCTGGTTCGGCGCAGCCGCAACCGGCGACTGGCGTCCGAACTGGTGCCAACCCAAGGTAGTAGCGTGCCTATTGGCCCGCTCTACAACGAGCGTTTGAGCAAATTTGTCCGCGATCAATGGGACGTTGATTCCGCCACAAAGTCATCCCCCAGTTTGAAGCGCACTCTGGATCGCCTGCAGCATTTCATGAATTGATGCTCATCGCCCAAGCCTGGCCCCCGGGCTGCCAGCGTATTTTCTGGTAGTGCAGCAAGACTGCGAGACCCAGTAGACCAACCGGCGTCAAGCATTTTTGCCAAGCGGTTGCTTGGTTAAAAGCAATATACTCCGGGAGTGCACATTCCGGTCGGGAATGGGGCCGTTTCAATTCTGGAGTTCAGCATGACCGAAGCATATGTTTTTGACGCCATCCGCACGCCGCGTGGCAAGGGCAAGAAGGACGGCAGCCTGTACGAAGTCAAGCCGGTCAACCTGCTCGCCGGGCTGCTGACCGATTTGCAGCAGCGCCACGGCTTTGACACGGCGCGTGTGGACGATGTGGTGATGGGCGTGGTCTCGCCCGTGGGCGACCAGGGCGCGGTGCTGCCCAAGGTGGCGGCACTCAAGGCCGGGTGGGACTTTCAGTGCGCGGGCGTGCAGATCAACCGCTTTTGCGCCTCGGGCCTGGAGGCGGTCAACCTGGCGGCGCAAAAGGTGCGCTCGGGCTGGGAAGACCTGGTGGTGGCCGGTGGCGTGGAGAGCATGAGCCGCGTGCCGATTGGCTCGGATGGCGGTGCCTGGGCGATGGACCCCGAAACCAATTCGCAAACCGCCTTTGTGCCCCAAGGCATTGGCGCAGACCTGATTGCAACGCTCGAAGGCTTTTCGCGCCAGGACGTGGACGCGTTTGGGCTGGAGTCGCAAAAGCGCGCCGCAGCCGCGCAGGCGGCGGGCTACTTTGACCGCTCGGTGATGCCGGTGCGCGATGCGCTGGGCCAGACCATTCTGGCGCGCGACGAGTTCATCAAGCCACAGACCACGCTCGAAGGTCTGGCCGGACTCAAGCCGGCCTTTGAGCAGATGGGTGCCATGGGCTTTGATGCGGTGGCGCTCACGCGCTACCCGCAGGTGGAGCGCATCGTGCACGTGCACCACGCGGGCAATTCGTCGGGCATTGTGGATGGCGCAGCCGCCGTGCTGGTGGGCTCCGAGGCCGCTGCCAAGGCACATGGCCTCTCGCCACGCGCACGCATTGTGGCGGTGGCGCTCTCGGGCGCAGACCCCACCATCATGCTTACCGGCCCGATGCCTGCCACGCGCAAGGCGCTGGCCAAGGCGGGGCTGTCGATCAACGACATCGACCTGTTTGAAGTCAACGAAGCCTTTGCCGCCGTGGTGATGCGCTTCATGAAAGAGATGGGCGTGCCGCACGACAAGGTCAACGTCAATGGTGGCGCCATCGCCATGGGCCACCCGCTCGGTGCTACCGGGGCCATGATTCTGGGCACGCTGATTGACGAGCTGCACCGGCGCAAGCTGCGCTACGGCCTGGCCACGCTGTGCGTGGGCGGCGGCATGGGCATTGCCACCATTGTTGAACGCATCTAACCTCATCGCACCGCAACACCATGAAAACCATCACCTACTCCCTCTCCGATGGCATTGCCACCATCACCTTTGACGAACCCGACTCACCCGTCAATACCATGTGCCTGCAATGGCAGGACGACATGGACGAAGCCGCCGCCCATGTGCTGCAGGACAAGGACGCGATCAAGGGCATCGTGCTGGCCTCGGCCAAGGCCACCTTTTTTGCCGGGGCCGACCTCAAGGGCGCCATGCGCCTGACACCGGCCGACGCGCCGCGCATTTACACCGAGATCGAGCGCGTGAAGAAGAACTTCCGCACCATCGAGACCCTGGGTAAACCGGTGGTCAGCCTGCTCAACGGCACGGCGCTGGGCGGCGGCTGGGAAGTGGCGCTGGTGGGCCACCACCGCATTGCCATCAACGACCGCAAGACCCAGTTCGGCATGCCCGAAGTCACGCTGGGGCTGCTGCCCGGTGCCAGCGGCGTGACCAAGATGACGCGCCACCTGGGCCTGATGGGCGCGCAGCCCTATCTGGTGGAGGGCAAGACGTTTTCGCCCCAACAGGCCAAAGACCTGGGCCTGGTGCACGAACTGGTGGAGCCAGGTGCCAACGCCTCGGCCGAAATGCACACCAAGGCACTGGCCTGGATTGCCGCCAACCCCAGCGCCCAGCACCCGTGGGAAGCCAAGGGCTACAAAGTGCCCGGCGGCCTGCCCTCCTCGCCCGCCGTGGCTGGCATGCTGGTGGTGGCACCGGCCATGATCAAGAAGCAGACGCGCGGCCTGTACCCGGCACCTGTTGCCATCATGGCCTGCATGGTCGAAGGCTTGCAGGTGGACATTGAAACCGCGCTGCGTCTGGAAAGCCGCGCCCTGGCCAAGCTGATGACCGGCGTGAACGCGCGCGCCATGATCAACACCTTCTTCTTCAACCTCAACGCCATCAAGAGCGGCCAGTCCCGCCCTGGCCAGACACCACGCTTCAAGCCCGCCAAGGTGGGACTGCTGGGCGCAGGCATGATGGGCGCGGGCATTGCCTACGTGCAAGCCAGCAAGGGCATTGCCACGGTGCTCAAGGACGTGAGCCTGGAGAAGGCCGAACTGGGCAAGAACTACAGCGCCAAGCTCACCCAAGGCCGCGTGGACAAGGGCCGCATGAAGCCCGAAGAACAGCAAAAGATTCTGGAGCGCATCCAGCCCACCGCGTCGCTGGCCGACCTGCAGGGCTGCGACCTGATCATTGAGGCGGTATTTGAGAACCGCGAACTCAAGGCCAGCGTTACGCGCGAGTCCGAGCCGCTGCTGGCACCGGGCGGCTTCTTCGCCTCCAACACGTCGACGCTGCCGATTTCGGGCTTGGCCCAGGCGAGCGCCGCGCCGCAAAAGTTCATCGGCATCCACTTCTTCAGCCCGGTGGACAAGATGAAGCTGGTGGAGATCATTCGCGGCAAAGACACGGATGACGAAACCGTGGCGCGCGCCTACGACTACGTGCAGGCCATCGGCAAGATGCCGATTGTGGTGAACGACTCGCGCGGCTTCTTCACCAGCCGGGTGTTTGGCACCTTTGTGATGGAAGGGGTGGCGATGCTGGGCGAAGGCATCCCGGCGGCTGCCATCGAAAACGCCGGCATGCAATGCGGCATGCCGGTGGGGCCGCTGGCCGTGCTCGACGAAACCGCGCTGACCCTGAGCCTGCACGTGATCGAGCAGACCCGCGCCGACTTTGCCGCCGAGGGCAAGACCTACGCGGCCACACCGGGCGAGCGCCTGGTCTCGGAGATGGTGCGCAACCACCACCGCCCCGGCCGTGCCGGGGGTGCGGGCTTTTACGAGTACCCCACCGAAAAGGGTGCCAGGAAGTTTCTCTGGCCCAAGCTCAAGGAACTGTTTGAGCGCAGCGACGCGCACTGGAACATCACCGACCTCAAAGACCGCCTGCTCTACCGCCAGGCAATAGAGACTGCGCGCTGCCTGAGCGAAAACGTGCTCACCAGCGTGCACGAAGCCAACATCGGCTCGATCTTCGGCATCGGCTTTCCGGCCTGGACGGGCGGTGCCCTGCAGTTCATCTACGG
>CAIPBW010000275.1 GCA_903863395.1 uncultured beta proteobacterium | reverse complement strand
CTGGAGTACAACAACGTGGCCCAGCTCGAAGAAGCCTTTGCCCTGCACGGCAAGGAACTGGCGTGCCTGATCATCGAGCCGATTGCGGGCAACATGAACTTTGTGCGCGCCTCGCTGCCCTTCATGCAGCGCTGCCGCGAGCTGTGCACGCAGTACGGCGCGCTGTTCATTTTTGACGAGGTGATGACGGGCTTCCGCGTGGCGTTGGGAAGCGCCCAAAGCGTCTATGCCAAGGCCATCCCCGGCTTCTCACCCGACCTCACCGTCATGGGCAAGGTCATCGGCGGCGGCATGCCGCTGGCCGCCTTTGGCGGCAAGCGCGCCGTAATGGAGCACCTGGCCCCCTTGGGCCCGGTGTACCAGGCCGGCACGCTCTCGGGCAACCCGGTGGCCACCGCCTGCGGCCTGGCCACGCTGCGCGAGATCAAAAAGCCCGGCTTTTACGAGGCACTCTCGGCCAAGACGCAAAAGCTCATGGGCGGCCTCAAGGCCGCGGCCACGCAGGCCGGTGTGCCCTTTAGCACCGACAGCGAAGGCGGTATGTTTGGCTTCTTCCTGTTTGACGAACTGCCGCAAAACTACGCCAAGGTCATGACCACCGACAACGCACGCTTTAACAAGCTGTTCCACGGCATGCTCGATCGCGGCGTGTACTTTGCCCCAGCCCTGTACGAAGCCGGCTTCATGAGCGCCGCCCACACCGACGCCGACATTGATGCCACCGTGGCGGCAGCGACTGAGATTTTTAAGACGCTGTAACTGCGCCCGCCTCGGTACTTCGGGGTGCCGGAATTTCGGGGTGCAGCTACTTCTGGACGCAGGGCGGCGTGGCGCTCCATTCCCTTTGGCCGTCATTGCGAGCGAAGCGCGGCAATCCATGCAGGCACGAAGTCATGGATCGCCACGGCCTGCGGCCTCGCGATGACGAGGTGTGGTGACCTCGCGATGACGAGGGAGAGGAAGGCCACGCGATGACAACATGGCTGTCATTGCGAGCGAAGCGTGGCAATCCATGCAGGCATATGCAATCAGGACTCGCCAATAGAGGATGGACGGCGCACCTCGGGTGCTGTGGATAATGGCCCGCATGCCTGCACCAACCATCCTGCACAAAGAGAACCTCACTGGCATCTTCTGGATGATTGCGGCGATGGCGGTGTTTGCAGTGGAGGATGCTTTCATCAAGACCGCCACCAGGCAGATGCCCATCGGGCAGGTTCTGGTGTTGTTTGGTGCTGGCGGGGCGGTGCTGTTTGCCTACCTGGCGCGCCGCAACGGCTCCAACGCGTTTACGGCACAGGCGCTGTCCAGGATCATGCTCATCCGCGCGTGCTTCGAGTTGGTGGGTCGGCTGTTCTACGGGCTGGCGATCGCACTCACGCCACTGTCTTCGGCCACCGCGCTGCTTCAGGCCACGCCCATCATTGTGGTTCTTGGTGCCACGGCGTTTTTTGGTGAGGCCGTCAATTGGCGGCGCTGGTGCGCAATCATTGCTGGCCTGATCGGCGTCCTGATCATCCTGCGTCCGGCAGCGCAAGACTTCTCGGCCCTGTCCATCCTGGCCGTTGTGGGCACACTCGGGTTCGCTGGCAGGGACCTGGCAAGCCGTGCCGCGCCCGCCGTCCTGACCACCTGGATTCTGGGCTTGTACGGATTCTTGACCGTGATTGGCGCCGGGGCGCTCTATTCGTGGTTTGACGGCAAGACCTACGTCTGGCCCACCAGCGCTAATGCCATGGGCATGGTTGGTGCCGTGCTGGCCGGTGTTTTCGCCTACTCGGCGCTGATGAAGGCGATGCGCACCGGCTCGGTCTCGGTGGTCACGCCGTTCCGGTACACGCGGCTGCTGTTTGGCATCACCCTGGGCGTTGCGGTCTTCGGCGAGCGCGTCGATGCGCCCATGATTCTGGGATGCCTCGTGGTGATCGGTTCGGGCTTGGTGGTTTGGTGGCAGGGCAAGGCCGTGCAGCGCAGCGTGCATGGCTCG
>CAIPBW010000274.1 GCA_903863395.1 uncultured beta proteobacterium | reverse complement strand
GACTCTACTTTATGTTTGTTATTGATTGCATTCACAACGGTGATAATGCACGATGCCCACCACCAGCCTGCGCACCCTCGACCTGAACCTGCTCAAAGTCTTTGACGTGGTGATGGCCGAGCGCAGCCTCACCCGCGCAGCGCAGCTTTTGGCGCTGACACAGCCCGCCGTGAGCAATGCGCTGCGCCGCTTGCGCGAAGCCTTGGGCGACGAATTGCTGGTGCGCAAGGGTCGCGGCCTGGAGCCCACGGTGCGCGCGCAGGAGTTGTGGCCCGCAGTTCGCAACGCCTTGCAGCAGTTGCAGGCGTCGCTGTTGCCCAGTGTGTTTACACCAGCCAGCGCCAACACCACTTTCGTGCTCACCATGGCCGACGCCACCGCCGCCGAGCTGATGCCAGGGCTGCTTGACGTCATCAACCGCGAAGCGCCCGGGGTGTCGATCCGCGTGGTGCCGCTCACCACGCGCGACCCGCGCCGCCTGCTCGAAGACGGCTCGGCCGATCTGGCCATTGGCTACTTTCCTACCGTGCGCAGCGACCTCACCGCCCGCGCCCTGGCGGGCGAGACCGTCTCCTACCTGCACCAGCCGTTGTTTTACAGCGACTACGTGTGCGTCATGCGCAAGGGCCACGCACTGGCCAGCAACGCACTCACGCTGGAGCGCTACTGCGCCGCGCGGCACATGCTGGTGAGCTTTTCCGGGCGGGCGTTTGGTTTTGTGGACGACGCCCTGTCCTCGCAGGGCCTGAGTCGGCGCGTGGTGCTCACCGTCAACCAGTTCTTTGTTGCGGGCAAGGTGGTTGCCCATTCGGACCTGCTCACGGTGCTACCACGCCACTTTGTCCGGGAAACCGGCTTTGCCGAACAACTGGTGGTGCGCGAACTGCCGTTTGCCACCGCGCCGGTGCAAGTCGATTCGCTGTGGCACCTGCGCCACGACGGCAACCGCGCCCATGCCTGGCTGCGCGCCCAAATCAGCACCCTGGCGGCGCAGGCATTGCTGCCATGAAACTGCAACTCCTATCCGACCTGCACCTGGAAGCGCATCCGCACTGGAGCGCCAACTGTGCGCCTGGGGCCGATGTGCTGGTGCTGGCAGGCGACATTGGATCGTATCAAAAGGGCTCGCTGCTGCAAGGCGTTGATTTCGGCCTGGAGCGCTTCGCACCTGCCAACGGCTGGCCCACGCCGGTTATTTTTGTGCCGGGCAACCACGAATACGACGGCATGGACTTTGACGCCGCGCACGCGCGCTTGCGCCAGACCTGCGAGCGCCTGGGCATGATCTGGCTGGAGCGCGAAGCAGTGGTGCTGGGCGGCGTGCGCTTTGTCGGCACCACGCTGTGGACCGACTTTGACGCACTCGCTCCCAGCGCAGAGAGTGTCAACGCGCTGGCGCAGCAACTGCGCACACGCGACAAGGCCTTTCGCGCTGCCAACTACTACCTCAAGAAAACCCAGACTACCCGCCACGGCGCGCCGCTGTTGGCCCCCGAGGTGCGCGAGCTTGGCCTGGCGTGCCAGCGTTGGCTTCGCGACGCGCTGGCCACCCCTTTTGCCGGGCCGACCGTGGCCATCACCCACTTCGCACCCAGCCTGCACAGCGCCGACCCACGCTATGGCCGCACACCCGGCACGGCCGGCTTTTGCAACGCGTTGGACGATCTGCTGCCGCTGGCGCGCTGCTGGCTGCACGGCCACCTGCACGCCCCAAGCGATTACGTTCACCAAGGCTGCCGCGTGGTGGCCAATCCGCTGGGCTACGCGCGCAAGAACGAGCAAGCTCGGTTTCGGCCCGACCTGCTACTGGACTTCGATGCCCCGAGTGCATTGACCTCAGCTTGAAATTGGGCAAACTCATGCGAAACCGCAAGCGCACAACGCGCGCGGCGTGGGTACACTAAAACCTGTCCACATCAAGGAGCGCCCCATGAATATTCTCCTGGCCGTCGATGGCAGTGCTTTCAGCAAGAAGATGCTGGCGTACCTGAGCACGCACGAGCAATTTTTCAGCCCGAGCAACGACTACACCGTATTCACCGTGCAACCGGCCCTGCCGCCGCGCGCACGCGCCGCTGTTGGCAAGGAAATCGTGAGCCACTACCACAGCGAAGAGGCCGAAAAAGTACTGGCCCCGATTGGCAAGTTTCTGCTGCGCCATGGCATCAACGCCAACAGCACCTGGAAGATCGGCCCGGTCGGCCCCAGCATTGCCCACTTGGCCGAAAGCGGCAAGTTCGATCTGGTCATCATGGGCTCGCACGGCCACGGCGCTCTGGCCAGTCTGGTAATGGGCTCGGTGGCCACCCAGGTGCTGGCCAACTGCAAGGTGCCGGTACTGCTGGTGCGCTAAGCGGACTTGGTCTGCACATCCAGCGCCTGCGCCGCCGCTGCGGCCAGCGCTGCGGTCAGGCGGTCGATGGCGGCCGAGGGCAGGTTCCAGCAATGCCAGTAGAGTTTGACCGGCAGTGTCGAGCGCGGGGCCAGATTCACCAGGTCCCCTTGCGCAAGTAGTCGGCGCACCTGCAACTCGGGCACCACGCTCGCCCCCCAACCGGCCAGCACCGCGCGCACCTGACCCTCGGAACTGGGCACGAAGCGCTGGCTTAAGTGCACCTGGCGCAATCCGCAGGCGCGACCCACAAACTCGGCCTGCAAATCGTCCTTGCGGTTGAAGGCGATAAACGGAATCTGGCGGAAGTTGTGCGGCGTCAAGCCTTGCGGGCAATGTTCGCGCGCATAGGCTGCGCTGGCCACCGCCACGTAATGCATGGCACCCAGCGGCAACACCTTGCAACCGCGCAGCGCTTCCTTGAGCGTGGTCACACAACCCAGCACCTGGCCTTCGCGCAGCCATTCGTGGGTGAAGTCCTGGTCGTCGGTGATGATCTCCAGCGGCAAGCCGTCGCTTACCAGCGGACCCAGCGCGGGCAGGGCCCAGGTGGCGATGCTGTCGGCGTTGATGGCAATCGAAATGCGGTCTTCCTCGCGCGGCGCGTCGCTGTCCGGGGCCAGGTCCTGCAAGTCAGACTCCAGGTCGGCGCGCAGCAGGCGCATCTGCATCGCGTGCTTGATCAGCAATCGCCCTGCGGCGGTGGGCCGCAACGGGCGGGTGCGCACCAGCAGCACGGTGCCCACCTGCGCCTCGAGCGCGCGCAATCGCTGCGACACCGCCGACTGCGTAACCGAAAGGCGCACGGCAGCGCGCTCGAAACCACCTTCTTCGACGATGGTCGCCAAGCACTCCAGGGCATCACTGTCAAAAGTTCGCATGGGACGGAAGGAATCGGGGCAGGGGTCTGCTACTGCGGGCCATTATCAACCGGCGCCGCGTGGGCCTGCACCAGACACTCCTGAAAGGCGCGGGTGGCGCGCGCCGGTTGCGGCGAGCGCCGGCTTATGGCGAAGAAGTGGCAGTCGTAGCGCAGCACATCGGGCTGCACGGCCTGCATCAGGTCGGCGCGCACAAAGCTCTGCGCGTAATGGTCGGGCAAAAACCCCAGGAACTGCCCCGACAGGATCAAGGTGGCGATGGACTCCTGGTCAAACCCGGTGGCCTTGCGCGGCAGGCGTTGCGCCTGGGTGACTTCCATATTGGGCGAGTGGTAGCCCAGCCCGGCAAAGCGATGCTGGCGCAGCCCCTCCCAGTCAAGCGTGCCGGGGTTCGGGCCAAACAGCGGGTGCGTGCGGCCGCAGTACAAGGACATGGCTTCGTCAAACAGCGGTGCGTAGTCCAGCAGGTCCGAACTGCGGTGCCCGGGGATGATGCCAATCTGGTACTGCCCGTCGAGCACGCCGCGCTCAATCGCCGTGAGCGTGGCAACGTGCAGGTTCAGCGCCACGTCGGGCGCGAGTTGGGTGAACAGCGCAATTGCCTGCGCAATGTGGGCCTGGGGGTTGCTGGCAGTCTTGTCGAACACGGCAATGTGCAGTTGCCCGCCCATGCGCTGGTGGATTTCGTCCACGCCGCTGCGAAACGCCTCGGTGGCGGCCAACAGTTGCGTGGTCTGGTCGTAAATCTGTTCACCCTCGGCGGTGAGCGCAAAGCCGGCACGCCCGCGCCGGCACAGCGTCAGGCCCAGGCGCGTTTCCAGGTCCTTGATGTGGCGGCTGACGGTGGAGGTTCCGATATTGAGCTCCAGCTCGGCCGCCGCCATGCCGCCGCAGTCCACCACGGCGCGAAACACGCGCAACAGGCGCAAGTCCATGTCGCTGATCTGGCCCAGCACTGCACGGCTCTTTACTTTCATAGATTGGCAACCAAATAGTGATAACTGTTACTTTGTGAGAGTAACAGACTGACCCACAATCCGTCCACCTGTTTGTACGCCACGGCGCGCCCACCGGCATGCCCCCCTTTGACCTGCCAAGGAACCCCATGAAGCTCAACGAAACCCCCTCCGGCGAAGCCATCACCAGCACCAGCCCCTACCCCGCCGACCGCGCCTGGCTGGACGCGCACTGGATGCCGTTTACCGCCAACCGCAACTTCAAGGCCAACCCGCGCATGATGGTCAGCGCCCAGGGCTGCTACTACACCGACAGCCACGGCAAGAAGATTTTTGACGGCCTCTCGGGCCTATGGTGCGCCGGGCTGGGCCACGCCCGCACCGAAATTACCGAGGCGGTGAGCCGCCAGATTGCCACGCTGGACTATTCCCCGGCGTTCCAGTTTGGGCACCCGCTGGCGTTTGAGTTGGCCAACCGCATCCGCGACCTCACCCCCGAGGGCCTGGACCATGTGTTCTTCACCGGCTCGGGCTCGGAGTCGGCCGACACCTCGCTCAAGATGGCACGCGCCTACTGGCGCGCCAAGGGCCAGGCCAGCAAGACGCGCCTGATTGGCCGCGAGAAGGGCTACCACGGCGTCAACTTTGGCGGCATTTCGGTCGGCGGCATCGTCGGCAACCGCAAGACTTTTGGCCAGGGCATCGAGTCCGACCACCTGCCCCATACCCAACCGGCTGCGGGCTCGTTTTACCGTGGCATGCCACCCAGCGGTGCCGAACTGGCCGACGAACTGCTCAAGCTCATCGCCCTGCACGACGCCTCCAACATCGCCGCCGTGATCGTGGAGCCAATGTCGGGCTCGGCCGGGGTGGTGATTCCGCCGGTGGGCTACCTGCAGCGCCTGCGCGAGATTTGCACCGCCAACAACATCCTGCTGATTTTTGACGAAGTGATCACCGGCTTTGGCCGCATGGGTGCCTACACGGGTGCCGCCGCCTTTGGCGTGACGCCCGACATCATGAATGTGGCCAAGCAGATCACCAACGGTGCCCAGCCCCTGGGCGCGGTGGTGGCCAAGAAGGAAATCTACGACACCTTCATGGAGCAAGGCGGCCCGGATTACATGCTCGAGTTTCCGCACGGCTACACCTACTCGGCACACCCAGTGGCGTGCGCAGCGGGCATTGCCGCGCTGGATGTGCTGGTGCGCGAAAACATGGTCGAGCGCGTCAACGCACTCACACCCCATTTTGAATCGGCGGTGCACAGCCTGCGCAGCGCCAAGCACGTGGCCGACATCCGCAACTATGGCCTGGCCTGCGGGCTGACCATCGCCGCATTCCCCGGCGAGCCGGCCAAGCGCCCCTACGAAGTTGCCATGAAGTGCCTGGAAAAAGGCTTTTATGTGCGCTACGGTGGCGATACCATCCAGCTCGCTCCTCCCTTTATCGCCTCTGAAGCCGAGCTGACCAGCATGGTCAACGCGCTGGGCGAAGCACTCAACACAACTGCCTGAAAACCACCATGTCGCAACTCCCCACCATCGCCCATTTCATTGACGGCAAGCCCACCCTTGGCGGCACGCGTTCGCAAGACGTTTTCAACCCCGCCACCGGCAAAGCCGAAAAGCGCCTGCTGCTGGCCGACAAGCTCACCGTTGAGCAAGCCATTGCCAGCGCACAAGCCGCTTTTCCGGCCTGGCGCAACACGCCGCCGCTCAAGCGCGCCCGCGTCATGAGCAACCTCAAGGTGCTGCTGGAGCAGCACGCCGACGAGCTCTGCGCCCTGATCACTGCCGAGCACGGCAAGGTGCTGCCCGACGCGCTAGGTGAACTGCAGCGCGGCATCGAGAACGTGGAATACGCCAGCTACGCCCCCGAACTACTCAAGGGCGAGCACAGCAAGAACGTCGGCCCAGCCATGGACTCGTGGAGCGAGTTCCAGGCGCTGGGCGTCACGGCTGGCATCACGCCATTTAACTTTCCCATCATGGTGCCGCTGTGGATGTGGCCCATGGCCGTGGCCTGCGGCAACACCTTTGTGCTCAAGCCGTCCGAGCGCGACCCCAGCAGCACGCTGCGCGTGGTCGAACTGGCTCTGCAAGCCGGCCTGCCCCCAGGCGTGCTCAACCTGGTCAACGGCGACAAGGAAGCCGTGGACACGCTGCTGAGTGACCCGCGCGTGAAGGCGGTGAGCTTTGTCGGCTCGACGCCGATTGCCGAATACATCTACGCCGAAGGCTGCAAGCACGGCAAGCGCGTGCAGGCGCTGGGCGGCGCCAAGAACCACGCCGTGGTGATGCCCGACGCCGATGTGCCCAACGCCGTCAGCGCCCTGATGGGCGCGGCCTATGGCTCGTGCGGCGAGCGCTGCATGGCCATCCCGCTGGTGGTGGCGGTGGGCGACGCAGCCGCCGACGCCGTGGTGGCGGGCCTCAAGACCGAGATTGCCAAGATGACCGTGGGCGCAGGCACCAGCGCAGGTGTGGACATGGGCCCGCTGGTCACGCGCCAGCACTTTGAGAAAGTTCTGGGCTATGTCAACCAGGGCGTGGCCGAAGGCGCGACGCTGGTGGTCGATGGCCGCAACGTCGAGGTGGCCGGGTTTGAAGACGGCTACTTCCTCGGGCCATGTCTGTTTGACCATGTGAAGCCCGGCATGAAGATTTACCAGGACGAAATCTTTGGCCCGGTGCTGGGCGTCATGCGGGTCAAGAGCCTGCAGGAAGCAATGGACCTGATCGACGCGCACGAATACGGCAACGGCACCTGCATCTTCACCCGCGACGGTGAAGCGGCGCGCTACTTCAGCGACAACATTCTGGTGGGCATGGTGGGCGTCAACGTGCCGCTGCCCGTGCCCGTGGCCTACCACTCGTTTGGCGGCTGGAAGCGCTCGCTGTTTGGCGACCTGCACGCCTACGGCCCGGACTCGGTGCGCTTCTACACCAAGCGCAAGACCATCACCCAACGCTGGCCCTCGGCCGGCGTGCGCGAAGGCGCGATGTTCAGCTTCCCGAGCACCAAGTAGGGCGCTGCATCAACGCAACCGCATCAGCTCGCCGTCGCGCAGCTTGAAGACCGAGACCACGCGCACCAGGTCTTCGGCCTGGGATTTGAGGCTCATGGCGGCGGTGGCCATTTCTTCTACCAGGCCGGCGTTTTGCTGGGTGACCTGGTCCATCTGGCGCACCGCTTCGCCAACTTGCGACACGCCCCGGCTTTGCTCGGAGCTGGCCACGCTGATTTCGCCCATCAGATCGGTCACGCGCTGGATGCTGGCTACCACTTCGGCCATGGTGGTGCCGGCCCGGTCGACTTGCGCGGTGCCGAGCTCAACGCGCTCGACACTGGCGTTGATCAAGGTCTTGATCTCTTTGGCGGCCTCGGCGCTGCGCCCGGCCAGGCTGCGCACTTCACTGGCCACCACGGCAAAGCCGCGGCCCTGCTCGCCTGCGCGCGCCGCTTCCACCGCGGCGTTGAGCGCAAGGATGTTGGTCTGAAAGGCAATGCCGTCGATCACGCTGATGATGTCGGAGATGCGGCGTGACGAGGTGTTGATTTCCTTCATGGTCTGCACCACCTGGGCCACGGCTTCGCCCCCTTGCAGTGCAACTGCGGTGGCGTTCATGGCCAGTTGATTGGCCTGGCGCGCGCTGTCGGCGTTGTGCTGCACGGTGGAACTGAGTTGCTCCATCGACGCGGCCGTCTGCTCCAGCGAACTGGCCTGGTGTTCGGTACGCTCAGACAGTTCGGCATCGGCTTGGGCAATGGCCGCGCTGGCGCTGGCTACGCCGCGTGAGCCGTCGCGCACATCGGTAACCACCTGGATCAGATGGTCCTGCATTTCGCGAAAGGCGATCAACAGGCGCCCAGTCTCGTTGCGGCCCCGGGCCTCAAACTGCATGGTCAGATCCCCCGCCGCCACGGCGCTGGAAATCTCCACCGCCTTGTTGATCGGCTGGGTAATGGAGTGGATGATCCACAGCGACATGATGGTGCCCAGCAGCATGGTCACCAGCACCGTGGCCCCGATCACATAGCCCATGCTGCCCGCTGCCGCCTGGGTGGCGTCGGTGGACTCCTTGAGCAGCGCATCCTGGTAGCGCAGCAAACCGTCGAGCGCCTCAAAGTACGCCTGCTGGGCCGGTGCCACTTTCTCGGTCAGTAGCGCCTTGGCGTCAAACACCTGGCCGCCTACGGCCAAGTCAATCGCCTCGGCCTGCAGCGGGTCGTAGCGGCTGCGCGTGGTGTTCACGGCAGCCAGCAGTTCCTTGCCCTTGGGGCTGGTAATTTGCGCACCCAACTGGGTGAGCTGGCTACCGATGCGCTTGTGCGCCGATGCAATGCGCTCGGACTCTTTCTGGACCACCGCACCGTCGCTGCTCAGGACGATGTTGCGCAGCGCGATGGCAATCAGGTTGACGTCGCCCTTGATCTCGTTGACTGCAACGATTTTGGGGATGCGCTCGTGAATCACCTCGCCAAACAGTGCATCGATGGCACTCACACGGATGTGCGCAACGCCTCCAAGCAACGCGGTCAGCACGCTCAGTGCCCCAAACCCGAGAATCAGCCGGGTGGAGATCTTCATATCGGCCAAATTCATGGTGCCACTCCCTCAACAATTAATTGGTAACCACCGGAATGTACAACTCTGTCACGTAACCGCTTTCTGCGCTGGTGTCTGAGCTGACCAAATAGCTTTCAAAAGGTGCCAGGCGCTGGTCGGGGCGGATGGCCTCCAGCGTCATGCGCTGCATCGCCAGGTACCAGGCCAACTCCAGCGCGCCATAGCCGCCCACGAGGCGCACCACAAAGGCGCGGTGCTTCGACAGTTCGCGCACCGGCAGCGCGCCCACGTCCACGTCGCCCACGGGAACGCCGAGGTGGCAAACCGTGGTGCGCAGCTTGATATTGGTCTTGACATACAACGCCAGCGCCCGCCCGGCAGGCGCAATCGCGCTGGCGTCGAGCTGCTGCTTGAGTTCGGCAAAGGCGTTGCGCGTAGCCTCGGGCAAGCCGTTGATGGGCCCGCTGTAGGTGCGGTACACGTAGCGGCAGGCATCCACCTCACGCACACCCAGGTAGTGCACGGCGTAGCGCGGTGCGCTGTCGGGTTCGAGCGTGCGCGCCAGCCTATCGAGTCCGTAGCGCAAATCAAATGCCAGCGCGCCATTGACGGTGGCGGCAAAGGCGCGCATCGAGAATGCCACCCGCGCGCGCAGCGACCAGGTCACCTCGGTCTTGCCGCCCCGGTCGGTAAACGTCCAGACCGCACGCCCTGCCACCGTGAACGGATGCTTCAGGCGCACGTTTTGCTCAATGCGCTCCATTGCAACGAGGCGCTTGTGCACGATGCGCCCCTCGCCCGCCTTGGCACCGCTCCAGGAGCAACTGCTGTCGGCCGCATCGGCGGGCGCGGACAGCGCCAGCAGCGCCTCGGGTTCATGCTCCAGCCACGGAATCCACGCCTGCCACTGACCCAAATCGGCCACCTGGGCGTAAACCCGATTCAGCGGCGCGTCGATCAGGCGCGTCTGCTCTACCCGGATCCGGCCACTGTAGCGCCCCATGTACACCAGCACGGCAACGACACAGAAGATGCTGACAAAAACAAGCGTGTTGATCATGGCGCATTATGGTGGGTCGAAAAAAAGCCCGGCCGGGGCCGGGCTTGGGGTTGTGCCTGGGGGCTAGCTCTTTAGAGCATGCCCATCATCTGCGGCACCACCAGGGTCAGCCACGGCCAGTAGGTCACGATGACCAGGAACACGATCATGGTGCCCAGCCACGGCAGCACGGCCTTGGTCAGCTCGGTAATGCCCAACCGCGAGATACCCGAGGCCACATACAGGTTCAGGCCCACCGGCGGGTGGCACAGACCGACTTCCATGTTGACGTCAATCAAGATACCGAAGTGCACCGGGTTGATGCCCAACTGCATTGCCGCCGGGAAGAAGATCGGCGCCATGATCAGGATGATGGAAGACGGCTCCATGAAGTTGCCCGCTGCCAACAAGATGATGTTGACCACGAACAGGAAGCCTTCCTTGCCCAGGTTCATGGAGAGCATCCAGTCGGCCAGCCGGTGCGGCAGGTTTTCATTGGCCAGCACAAACGAGAACAGCACGGCGTTGGTGATGATGTAAAGCAGCATCGCCGACATATTGGCCGAGTCGCGCAGTACCTTGGGCACGTCCTTCATGCCCATATCCTTGTAGACAAAGATCGAGACAAAGAACGAGTACACCGCTGCCATCGCCGCTGCTTCGGTCGCGGTGAAGATGCCCGAGTAGATACCGCCAACGATGATCACCACCAGCATCAGGCCCCACACGCTGTCGCGGAAAAAGCGGAAGCGGTCGCCCCAAGTGGCCTTCTTCATGCGTGGGTAGTTGTTCTTCTTGGCGATGTACCAGGTCACCAATCCGAGCATGAAGGCCAGCATCATGCCGGGCAGCAAACCGGCGACGAACAAGGCACCGATGGAGGTGTTGGTCGAGATGGCGTAAATCACCTTTGGAATACTGGGCAGCATCAGAATGCCCAGCGAACCAGCCGTGATCATCACCCCCGCGCCAAACGCCATCGGGTAGCCGTGCGCCACCATCGCGGGCAACACGATCGAGCCAATCGCCACCACCGTGGCCACGCTGGAGCCGCACACCAGGGCAAACATGGCGCAGGCCATGATCGACGCCAGTGCCAAACCGCCGTGCAGGTGCCCGACGATGGAGGTAGCGAAGTTGATCATGCGCCGTGCCACACCGCCGTGCGTGAGGAAGTTGCCCGCCAGGATGAAGAAGGGAATCGCCATGATTTCCCACTTCTCGATCCCGGTAAACAGCTTGAGCGCCACCGCTTCGAGCGGCACCTGGGTGAAGGTCAGAATGAAGGTCAGTACCGTCAAGCCAAGCGAGATCGAAATCGGCATGCCGGTCAGCATGAGGGCTATCAACAGCCCGAACAGAATGGATGCGTTCATGGCTTGGTGCCTCCGTTCTTGGGATGGCTCTTGGCCCATTCAGCATCGCCCTGGCCCAGGTGGACGTGGGAGATTTCTTCGCCGTCTTCCAGCGCTTCACCCACCAGCGGGGCTTCGTCTTCGACGCCTTCGACGTGGGCATGGTCGTGGTGCGGCAACTCGCCGGTCGTAACAAACCCATAGGCAACCTGCATAAAGCGGAACGACATCAGCGATGAGCCAAAGGGAATGGCGCAGTACACCATCCAGGTCGGCCACTCCAGGTCCGGCGTGGTCGGGCCTTCGGGGATGTCGCCGACGCTCATTCCAAAGAATTGGAGGAACGCGTGGTGCGCTCCGTTTTCCCAAACGAAATGCGCTCCAAGGTAGCCGATGCAGCCGGTAAACAGCGCGCCAGCGAGCAAGGCAAACAGCACGAATTTGGCGCGGGTCTTTTCTTCGAGGCGGTTCACCACCACATCCACACCGACGTGGATGCCGGTGCGCACGCCGTAGGCCGCGCCAAATTTGGCCATCCACACGAACATGATGATGCACAGCTCTTGTGCCCAGCTCAGGTTGAGCGTGAGCATGAAGTCCTGCACATAGGGAATCGGCGCGCTGGCGAGATAGCGGTGCAGCACTGACAAGAAGATCAGCAGTGTGGCACCGCCCATGAGGAAGGAGATGATCCATTCCTCCAGGTGGTCAAGTAATTTCATGGTCTGTACTCCAGCCAGGAATCAGGGATTACAGCTTGTTGGGATCAAAGCCCGTGTCTTTGTAGATCGACTCCAGCAGTTCCTTGCCAACGCGGTCAACCATCTTGGCGTGCACTGGAACGAGCACCTTCTTGAGTGCCATGCGCTCTTCTTTGGTCGGCACGTACACGGTGGTCTTGCCGGCCTTCTTCACGCCTTCCAGCGCGTCGTCGTTGTCCTTTTGCGCAACCTTATTGGCCAGGGCCGTGGCTTCCTTCATGGCCTGCTCAAGCTGGCCACGAATGTCTGCGGGCAGCCCGTCCCAGAACTTCTTGTTGACGATCACCGCATAGCCCAGGTAGCCGTGGTTGGTGAGCGTGAGGTGCTTTTGCACTTCGTGCATCTTCTGGCTGTAGAGATTGGAGATCGGGTTTTCGGTGCCATCCACCACGCCGGTTTGCAGTGCCTGGTACACCTCGGAGAACGCCATCACCTGCGGAATGCCACCCAGGACACGGATCTGCTCTTCAAGCACCTTGGACGACTGGATGCGGAACTTCTTGCCCTTGTAGTCGGCAATCGCCTTTAGCGGCGTATTGGCCGAGAATGCCTTGAAGCCGTTGTCCCAGAACGCCAGGCCCTTGACACCCTTGGGCTCCAACTTGGCCAGCAGGCTGGCACCCACTGGGCCTTGCGTAACCTTGTGCAGATCTTCGGTGTCATCAAAGATGAACGGGAAGTCAAACACTTCAAACTCTTTCACGCCCAAGGGGCCAAACTTGGCCAGCGAGGGGGCGAGCATCTGCACCGCGCCCATTTGCAGGGCTTCCATTTCTTCCTTGTCCTTGTAGAGCTGGCTGTTGGCGTACACGTCCACCTTGACCTTGCCCTTGGTCAGTTCGCCCGCGCGCTTGGCGAAAAACTCCGACGCCTGGCCCTTGGGCGTGTCGGTAGCAACCACGTGACTGAACTTGATCACGATCGGGGTCTGTGCCACGGCGGGCAGGGCAAAAGCGGCTGTGGCGGCAATGGCCAGAAGGCTGCGCAGGAAAAAGCGGTGTTGCATAGGGTGTTCTCCTCGGGTTTGATGTGGGTGCCATTGTCCGAACAGTGCCGCGCTTGCGCCAGTTGTGGATTTCCACATTTTTCAGCGCGGGGGCTAAATTTGCCCCGCACGCACCCGCTGGCCTCTAAACTTGTTGCCGTGCCCACCCCTACCACTCCGCGCTCCAAGGCCCTACCCGCACCCACGCTGCGCCGTGGCCTGTGGTTCTGGCCGTTTTTACTGGCATTGGTGTTTTCCAGCGCCGTGGGCCGCTGGCTGCAGTGGTCCGACGAGCAGGAAATCGAGGAAGAGCGCCGCACCCTGATTGCCGATGTGCTCACGCTGGAAAGCCGCATTGCCGACTGGCTGGACAACGAGGCCGCCGACGTCAAGGCCCTGGCCAAGGCGCTGCCCAACAAGGTGGACGACGCTACGCTGTTGCGCGAGCGCGCCGTGGCGCAGGGTTTGCGTCGCGTCTGGGTCAGCGTCACGGTGCTTGACGCCGACAACCGCCTGCTGGCCCACGTGCCGCAGCAGGCACCGCGTCCCGACGCACCCACATCCGGTGCCAGCGTTGACGACGCCAGCCTCTCGTCCCATCTGACCACGGCGCTGCCCGAGGGCGGTCTGCTGATCGTGCGTTTTGCCCCGGCGAGTCTGCTGCGCCAGGCCGTGCCCTGGTGGCTGTCGCGCAAATACGATGTGCGTCTGGTGGACGACTACGGCCAGCGCATTGCCGCCACCGGCGACGCCGTACCCGCCGCCGGACGGCAAAGCTACCGCGTCAGCATGGACCCGCAAATGCCCGACGCCTACCTGGAGCTGACCACGCGCGACCTGCGCAACCCGTGGTGGCGCACGCTGCCGCTGGCGTTGATGGCGGCGTTTCTGCTGCTCAGCGCCGCTGCGTCCTGGACCCTGCGCCGCCAAATGCGCGAAGTAGCCAGCGCCGAAGACCGCTGGCGCACCGAGGCGGCGTGGCGCCGCGCCATCGAAGACTCGCTCACCGTCGGCCTGCGCGGGCGCGACGTGCAGGGGCGGCTGGTGCACGTCAACCGCGCTTTTTGCGAACTGGTGGGTTTTTCGCCCGAGCAACTGCTGGGGCGGCTGCCACCCATGCCCTATTGGCTGCCCGACGCGGTGGAAGACAGCATGCAGCGCCACCGCCGCAATATGGCCGGCCACGCGCCGCGCGAGGGCTACGAGGCGCGCTGGCAGCGCGCCGATGGCAGCCTGCTGGAAGTGATGATTTTCGAGTCGCCCCTGGTCGATGCCCAGGGCCTGCACATGGGCTGGATGGGCTCGATTGTGGACATCACCGCGCGCAAGCGCTCCGAAGAGCGCGAAGCGCGCCAGCTCGAAGCGCTGGGCAACCAGGCGCGCCTGACCACGCTGGGCGAAGTGGCCTCGGCGCTGGCCCACCAGCTCAATCAGCCGCTGGCAGCCATGGCCAGCTACAACGCCGGCGTGCTGCGCCTGCTCGAGCGCATGCAGGTACACGACCCGCTACTGATCGACGCGCTCAAACGCGAGAGCGAACAGATTGCCGAGGCCGGGCGCATTGTGCAGCGCATTCGTGGGTTTCTCACCCGGCGCGCGCCCCAGCCCGAGTCGTGCCAGCCCGGCGAGATTGTGGCGCGCACTCTCGCGCTGCTGCGCCGCGACCTGCAACGCCGCGCGGTACAGGTGCATACGCGCCTGGCCGAGGGCCTGCCTGCCGTCTGGGCCGACCCGGTGCTGGTGGAGCAGGTGCTCATCAACCTGGTGCGCAACGCCGCCGACGCCCGCAGCGAAGGCGTGGTGCCGCGCATCGACGTGCTGGTCAGCCCGGCCGGGCCGCGCTTTGTACGCTTTGACGTGGACGACAACGGCTGCGGGCTGGGCGGGCGCGGCATCAACGAGCTGGCCACGCCGTTTCACTCCACCAAGCCCGAAGGCATGGGCATGGGGCTGGCGATTTGCCGCTCGGTAATCGAGGCCCACCACGGCGCACTCGAAGCCGGTACCAGCCCGCTCGGCGGCGCACGCCTGTCGTTTACGCTGCCGGTAGACTTGAGTCCGGTAACCGCCCCCTGACCGCAGAGCACAGCCTCCCCGAACCCACCGTCCACCTGGTTGACGACGAAGCCTCGGTGCGCGACGCGCTCGCCTTTCTGATGGGCTCGCACGGGCTTGCCGTGCGCAACTACGCCAGCGGGCCGGAGTTTCTGGCCGCGCTCGATGCAGCGCCACTGCGCGGCTGCATCCTGCTGGACGTGCGCATGGAGCCGATGTCGGGCTTGCAGGTACACGACGAACTGCTTGCGCGCGCCATCCATCTGCCTGTGTTGTTCCTCACCGGCCACGGCGACATCCCGATGGCGGTGGACGCGCTGCAAAAGGGCGCTTTTGACTTTCTGGAAAAACCCTTCACCGGCGACGCCCTGGTGCAGCGCGTGCAACGCGCCCTGGCGCT
>CAIPBW010000273.1 GCA_903863395.1 uncultured beta proteobacterium | reverse complement strand
CGCACAGGCCGTCGCTCCAGCGAAAGCGCGCGTAGTGCACGTTGCAGCTCAGGCTTACGCCGCTTGTCTGGATGAGGTGCTCCTGGCGGCCCGCCAGCACCACACCAAAGTGCGGGCAGCGGTTGACATAGGCCCGCAGCGTATTGCCGTCGCGCAGAACGACCAGGCCAAAGGTTTGCGTGGCGGGCTTACCTGGTACGGGCAGTTTCAGGAGCGTCGCCTGCCCGTCGGCAAAGTCATCGCGCTGGCCCAGCACCGTGCCGGGGGCGGGAGCGTTGGGCAGTGTGTTCCAGAGGGGCGTGGGTGGCAACATGCTATTTGTTGGGCAGCCATCCCAGGCCGTGGGCGTGCAGGCTTTGCACGTACAGGCGGTCACGCGTTTCGGTGATGGCTGTGGTCTCGGGGTAGGTGCCGGTGGGGTCTTGCAGGTCGGCAACCACTTTGCCGTCTTCGGTAAAGGCAATCACGTGACCATACGATTTGGGTACCGGCCAAAGAGCACGCGGCAGGCGCAGCGAGAGGCGGCGCAGCCAGGGCTTGTCGGCCATGTTGTCAGCCGCCGGGTTGCGTGGCTTGGCAAAGCCCATCCAGATTTTGCCGTCCAGTCCGCGCATCAGGTTGTCGGGGTAACCGGGCAGGTTGTCGATCAGCACACTGGCCTGGGCGCTGGCGGCGGCACCACTTTGAAGCAGGTCCAGGTTGCTGGCGCTGACGGCGATTTTCCAGAGCCGGAACTTGCCGGTTTCGTTGACGAACAGGGTCTGCTCGTCCAGGCTGAGCGCCACGCCATTGGCAAAGCTCAGGCCGCGCGCAACGATGCGTGTGGCACGGGTGGCGGGGTCGTATTCGAGGATGCGCCCGGTACTGGCGGCTTCGATGATGTCGTACACGCTGGCTTCAAACGTGCCGCCCCAGTCCTTGGGTGCAAAGCGGGTGGACGCATCGCTGAAGTACATCTTGCCGTTGCGTGCCACCACCACCGCGTCGGCGTAGCGGATCGGGTCGCCGCCGACCTTGTCGGCAAGCAGCGTGACCTTGCGGTCGGGTGCGATCGACAGCAGCCCCTTGATGGCATCGGCACCGATCAGATTGCCCTGCGCGTCAAAGTCAAAGCCCAGTATGCGTCCGCCGGTGGAGCCAAAAACTTCCTGGCCCGAGCCGTCGGCGTTCATGCGCAGAATGTTGCCGCTGGCCACCGTGGTGTAGAGCTTGCCATCGGGCCCAAAGGCGATGTGCTCGGGGCCGACTTCGCCGTGCAGGTCGATCATCTGCAAATTGGCCAGCCGGGTGTTGACGGCGTGCGCGCCCCCATAACCGGGTGCCGCAGGAAGCGAAAACGCCACCGGCTCAATCGGCACCGGCCAGGTAAGCAGGTAGGCCATCAGTACCAGCAACACCAGAGCGAGTGATCCAAAAAACTTCTTCATCGCGTTCTTCCTTCCACAATTCACGTTACCCGAGTTCGACATCGCGCCCTTACGTCATCGCGAGGCAACAAACCTTCGTCATCGCGAGGCCTTCAGGCCGCGGCGATCCATGTCTTCGTGCCTGCATGGATTGCCGCGCTTCGCTCGCAATGACAGCCAAAGGACATGGACTGCCGCGTCGCTTCGCTCCTCGCAGTGACGAAACCGGGGTTTACTCCGAGCGCAGGGCCTGCACTGGGTCGAGTTGGGCTGCGCTGCGTGCGGGCAGCACCCCGGCCAGCAGTCCGATGGCGATGGCCACCGCTTCGGCCAGCAGCACGAAGGTCAGCGGCGTGTGCACCGGCAAGGCCGGCACGCCCAGGTGGATGAGTTGCGCCAGCCCATAGCCCAGCACCAGCCCGATGGCACCGCCCAGGGCCGAGAGCGCCACGGCCTCGCCCAGAAAAAGGCCAAGAATGGTGTTGCGTGGTGCGCCCAGCGCCACCATCAGGCCGATTTCGCCGGTGCGCTCGGTCACCGCAATCGTCATGATGGTGACAATGCCCACGCCCCCCACCAGCAGCGAGATGCTGCCCAGCGCGCCCACGGCCATGGTCAGGATGTCCAGAATGTTGGACAGCGTGCGCAGCATGTCCTCCTGCGTGGTGATGGTGAAGTCTTCGCGCCCGTGGCGTGCCATCAGACTGCCCTTGACGGCGGCCACCACGCGCGCCGCCGGTATGCCTTCTTCGTAGGCCACGTCGATCTTCATCATGCCTTCGCGGTTGTAAAGCTCCAGCGCGCGCGCCGTGGGAATGTAGGCAGCATCGTCCAGATCCACGCCCAGGAACTGGCCCTTGGCCTCCAGCACGCCAATCACCCGAAACTGCAGATTGCCCACACGTACCCATGCGCCCAGCGGGTTGGCATTGCCAAACAACTCACTCTTGAGCTTGGAGCCCAGCACCACCAGGGCGCGTGCGTTTTCCAACTCGTCATCGGGCAGAAACTGGCCGCTGCGCACCTTGATGCTGTACACCTTGAGCATGTCCGCGCCCACGCCGTTGACGGTGGTGCGGCGCAGGCGGCCGTTGGCACCCACTTCGGTATTGCCCCATACGGTGGCGGTCATGCCCGTGACGTGCGGCAGGCGCGAGAGCGCACGCGCGTCGTCCAGCGTGAGCGGGCGCACCGACGACGGTATGCCGCTGGGCGCAGGCCCGGCAGTCTTGACCTTGCCCGGCGAGATGCTGGCGATGTTGGTGCCAAACTGGGTGAACTCGGCCAGCACGAAGCGGTGAATGCCCTCGCCAATCGAGGTCAGCAAAATCACCGAGGCAATGCCCACGGCGATGCCCAGCAGCGTGAGAAAACTGCGCAACCGCTGCGCGGTGACGGCACGCAGGGCCAGGGAAAGTGCATCGCGCAGCAGCATGGGTCAACGTTTGGAGAGCGCTTGCACCGGGTCAAGCTGCGCCGCGCGCCGTGCGGGCAGCACGCCAAACAGAATGCCGGTCACCAGCGCCGTGCCCAGGCCGGCCCATACCGCCCAGTCGGGTGGGTAGGCCGGAAACGTGGGGTAGAGCTCGCGGATCAGCGCAGCGCCCACCTGCCCGAGCAGGTAGCCCACCAGCGCACCGGCCAGCGACAGCAGCGACGCCTCGGTCAGAAACACCCAGCGGATGCCGCTCTCGGTAGCGCCCAGCGCCTTGAGCAGGCCGATTTCGGAGGTGCGCTGCGACACCGACACCAGCATCACGTTCATCACCAGAATGCCCGCCACCGCCAGGCTGATGGCGGCAATGCCCGCCACGCCCAGCGTGAGCGCGCCCAGCAGTTTGTCAAAGGTGGCCAGCACCGCGTCCTGGGTAATCACGGTGACATCCTGCTCGCCCTCGTGGCGCAGCTTGATGATGTCGGCCACCTGCAGCTTGGCCGATTCAATCGACTCGCGTCCATGGGCTTCGATCAGGATGCGAAACAGCGTGTTGCTGTTGAACATGGCCTGCGCCAGCGACACCGGCACAAACACCAGTTCGTCGGTGTTCATGCTCAGGCCCTGGCCGCTGGCAGCAAGCACGCCGACGATGCGAAAGCGCCGGTCGCCAATACGCACCAGTTGCCCCAGCGCGGGCGTGTTGCCAAAAATCTCGTCGCGCACCTTGGCCCCGATCACCGCTTCGCTGGCACCACGGCGCCAGTCGCCTTCGGCCAGAAAGCGCCCCTGTGCCAGCGTCATCTTGCGCACCACGATGTACTGCGAGGTGGTGCCCGCCACCATCACCTCGCGCAGCTTGCCAAAGGCGCTGATTTCGGAGGTGCCCACCGCCAGCGGTGCCACCTGGCTGACTGCGCTGGCGCGCTGCAGCGCCTGGGCGTCGTCCACGGTCAGGTCGCGCGTGGTGCTGGTGATGGCGTTGCCGGGGTTGAAGCCGCCGGTTTGCGAGCGCCCGGGCAGCACGATCACCAGGTTGCTGCCCAGTGAAGAAAACTCGTTCATCACGTAGCGCCGCGCGCCGTCGCCCAAAGCGGTCAGCACCACCACGGCGGCCACGCCAATGGCCATGGCCAACACCAGGAGCGATGCGCGCAGCGGGTTGCCGGTGGCAGCACCCCGGGCGAAGTGGATCAGGTCGATGCTGCGCATGGGGTGGTGACGTTGTCGTGGCACAGCGCGCCGTCTTCCATCAGCAGTTGGCGGTGCGCGCGTGCGCCCAGCGTGGCGTCGTGCGTCACCACGATCAGCGTCACGCCCCGGCTGTTGAGCACTTCAAGCAGGCGCATCACCTCTTCGCCGGTGGTGCGGTCGAGGTTGCCGGTGGGCTCGTCGGCCAGAATCATGGCCGGCTGCATGATGGTGGCGCGTGCAATCGCCACGCGCTGGCGCTGCCCGCCCGAGAGTTGGTCGGGGCGGTGGTCGGCCCGGTGCTCCAGCCCGTAGTCCTTGAGCGCCTGCGCCACACGCTGCGCGCGCTGCGCTGGGGGCAGACCGGCGAGCACCATCGGCAGGGCAATGTTTTCGGCGGCACTCAGGCGCGGCACCAGATGAAAGCTCTGGAACACAAAGCCAATGCGCTCGCTGCGCACCCGGGCCTGCTCATCGGCCGAGAGCGTGGTCACGTCGCGCCCCTCCAGGCGGTAGCTGCCGCTGTTGGGGCGGTCGAGCAAACCCAGCAGGTTGAGCAGGGTCGATTTGCCCGAGCCCGACGGCCCCATCACCGCCACATACTCGCCTGCGGCAATGCGCAGGTTCAGGTCGCGCAGCGCGTGCACTTCGGAGTCACCCAGGTGAAACACCCGTTCGATGCCGGCGAGTTCAATCTGGGCGGCGGGCTGCATCACTTGGCGGTGTTGTCGGCAACAAACAGGACTCCGGGCTTGACGCCTTCGCGCTCCAGCGAAGTCACCACCCGGTCGCCCGCGCTCAGGCCTTCAAGCACTTCGGTAAATTCCCAGTTGGCCAGCCCGGTCTTGAGCGCGCGCTGCTGCAACGTGCCGTCGGCACTGGCCACCAGCACCTTGGCACCTTCCTGCAGCGCCGAGGTGGGTACGCGCACCACGTTTTCGCGCACGGCCAGCACCACTTCCACGTTGGCGCTGTAGCCCACCAGCAGGTGCGGTGTCGTCTGGTCGGCATTGAGCGTGGCGTCAATGTCCACGGTGCGCGCCTGCTTTTCCACCGCCGACACATAGGGCGCGACGCGCTTGACCTTGCCCGCAAACGACTGCTTGGGCAGCGCATCAAAGCTGATGCGCACGCTTTGCCCCGGCGCGATCTTGGGCGCGTCCACTTCATCCATCGGGGCGCGCACGTACAGGCAGGTGTCGTCGATCAGGTCGATGGCCGGGGGCGTGGGCACGCCCGGGGGCGAGGGTGTGGAGTATTCGCCCAATTCACCCACAATTTTTGCCACGGTGCCGGCAAACGGCGCGTAGAGCACGGTGCGGCTTTGCTCCACCCGCGTGGCGGCCACACGCGCCTGCGCCTGGGCCACGTCGGCCTTGGCCGCGTCGCACCCGGCGCGGCGTGCCTGGGCGTCGGCGCGCGCCTGCTCGTCGCGCGAGCCCGAAACAAAACCTTGCTGGAACAGCGCGCTTTGGCGCTCGGCCTCGCGCTCGGCATTGGCGGCCACGGTGCAGGCTTCGGTAACGCGCTTGCGCGCGGTTTCCACTTGCGTTAGCGCCAGCGTGCTTTGCGCCTGCTGGTCGTCGTTCCACAGCTTCATCAGCAACTGGCCCTTCTTGACCTTGTCGCCCTCCTTGACCGCCAGCACCTCGATGCGCCCGCCCATGGTGGCCGAGAGCTTGGTGCGCAGGCACGCCTCCACCGTACCGGCGCGCGTGTTGGCAATGCTGGACTCCACCCGCCCCTGGTCAATCGCAGTCAGCACCACCGCCACCGGCTTGGGCCGCTTGGACCACCACACGCCCGCACCGAGCAGGCAGACGATCAGCAAGGCAGGAACGACGCGGCGAATCAGGGTAGAGGACATGCAAGAACTTCCGGCGTGAATGACGATTCATTGTAGGCTTGCAGTGCGCGTTGCGCACCGGATTGCGTGTGGCGGTCACGCAGGGGAGGGCGGGTGATGGCGTTTGGATCGATGGGGTGGGGCGGATGGGCGCTGTCCATCGCACTTCTTATCAACACTTGACTGGAGGTCGGCAATGTGGCGTAAGCCGACATAGGGTTGCTCAAAATCCTCGCCCGATACCCGACATTCGCCCAGTTGTCCGACAGTCAGCAAAGTGGCGGTGATTTCGCCAAACTGATCACCCGCAATCGACCAGGTGCAGAAGTAGCTTTTCGTTCTCCGATGCGGTCATTGGGATGCTGAAAAAACCGACAACGGTCGTTCGACAACGAAAGTCAATTTTTCCGAATGGTCGTCGGCATTGCAGCGCAGCACGAATACCACCTGCTGTCACGGCGCTCGCATAATTGCACTATGAAAGTCATTTTCAAGCCTATTTATTTGAGCTGTGTTCTAGGCGTTGGAAGTGGTGTTGCCTGGGGCGCCACGGTGCAGCACTTGGAGGTAAAAGCTGACGGATACACTTGGACCTACCACCTGCACGTCCCACCTCAAGCGAGTTCAAGCGGTGCACCGCTGGTCGTGGTTTTTCATGGTGCAGGCGG
>CAIPBW010000272.1 GCA_903863395.1 uncultured beta proteobacterium | reverse complement strand
GACGGGCCCGAGGATTGCGCTGCCGTGCCGCTGGAGTTGGCGTCGCCCGTGCCTGCTGCCAGCCCTGCCATGCGCTTGATGTTTTGCTGGCGCAGTTCTTCGAGCCGCTTGGCGTCAGCGGCGGCCTTGGCGTCTTGGGTTTTTTGCTCTTGCAGCTTCTTGTCGGCAGCGGCTTTGTCGCGTGCGGCCTTGTCATGCGCTTCCTTTTCCTTCTTGCGCTTTTCGGCCTGCAGTTTTTCCAGTTGCGCCAGCTTTTCCTTCTCCAGGGCTTTTTGCTTGAGTGCCTTTTCGCGCGCAATCGCAATGCTGGGGTCGGGTTGCGCTGGCGCGGGTTCGGCGGCCGGGGGGGGTGGCTGTAGCGCGGGCTCAGGAGCCGGTTCGGGCGGTGGTGGCGCGGCCTCTTGCGGCAGGGCGGACCATAGCTCGGCCTCGACCGTGACGTTGGGTGCCTCGTGGCGCCACTGCACGCCCAGCGTGAGCATGATCAGCAGCAGGCCGTGGGCCAGAATTGCCAGCACCAGTGAGCGCAGCAGCCCCGGCGTGGCCGGCGGGGCAAACTCCATGTGGACGGCTTGGGCGGTCATGGCTGCAGGCGGCGCAGGAGCAACACAAGAATCTCAGTTGGCCAGTTGCACCGACAGGCCCACGCGCGCAATGCCCGCGCGCTGCAGGCTGTCCATGACCTTGACCACGCTTTCGTACTTGATGTTCTTGTCGGCGCTGATCACCACCGCCGAATTGGTCGCCGCAGCGCCGCCTTGGGCGCGCTTGACGGCCGCTGCCAGGTCTTTGAGCGTGAGCGAGGTGGTTTGGTCCTTGATGCGCATTTCCAGGCTGTCGTTGCTGCCCAGCACCACCTGGATGATCTGATCCGGCTGGCGCGCGGCCTTGCCCACGCTGGGCAGGTCGATCATGCTGGGGGTGATCAGCGGTGCGGTCACCATGAAGATGATCAGCAGCACCAGCATCACGTCGATGAAGGGCACCATGTTGATCTCGTTGATGGTGCGGCGGCCGCGGCCCCGGTGTGCGATGGCAGGCATGGTCAGGCTCCCTTCCCAGGCGGCGCGTTAGCGCGGTGCTGCAGGTTGCGCGCCGACGTTGCGCTGCAGGATGTTGGAAAACTCTTCAATGAAGGTTTCCTGCTGTGTGGCGATGCGGTCGATGTCGCGCGCAAAGCGGTTGTAGGCCACCACTGCCGGAATGGCGGCAAACAGGCCAATGGCGGTGGCCACCAGCGCCTCGGCAATGCCGGGTGCCACGGTGGCCAGCGTCACCTGGGTCAGCGCGGCCAGCCCGGTAAAGGCGTGCATGATGCCCCAGACCGTGCCAAACAGTCCGACGTAGGGCGATACCGAGCCCACCGACGCCAGAAACGACAGGTGTGTTTCCACCACGTCCATTTCGCGCTGGAAGCTCGCGCGCATGGCGCGGCGTGCGCCGTCCATGAGGGTGCCCACATCGGTGATGCGGCGCTCGCGCAGTTTCTGGAACTCGCGCATGCCGCTGGCAAAAATGCGTTCCATCGGGCCGCAGTGGGCGGCGTTGCGGCTGGCGGTGTCAAACAGGTCGTTGAGGCTGGGGCCGGACCAGAACTCGCGCTCGAAGGTTTCGTTTTGCGACTTCACGCGGCGCAGCGCAAACAGCTTGCGAAAGATGGCGGCCCAACTGGAAATCGACACCAGCATCAGCAGCAGCATCACGGCTTGCACCACAAAACTGGCGTTGAGCACCAGATGCAGGATCGACAGGTCTTGGTTCATAGCGTGTAGGGCCTTACAACAGGAGCGCGCGCAGGCGGCTTGCGGCCACCTGGAGTTGCTCCATGGAACTGGCGGTAGAAAAGCGCACAAAGTGTGCGGTCTGATCGGTGCCGAAATCGCGCCCGGGTGTGACGGCCACGTGCGCCTGGTTCATGAGCGCAAAGGCAAAGTCCCAACTGTCCTTGACGCCGAGCTTGGCGCAGGCACGGGTGCAGTCGGCCCAGGCGTAAAAGGCACCATCGGGCACCACGGGCACGTGCAGGCCCACGGCTTCCAGCTCGGGCAGGAAGTAGTCGCGCCGCGCCCGGAATTCATTGCGGCGCTGCTCGTACAAGGCCAGGCTTTCGCTCTCAAAGCAGGCCAGCGCTGCGTGCTGGGCAATGGTGCTGGGGCAGATGAACAGGTTTTGCGCCATGCGCTCAAGCACCGGAACCAAAGCCTCGGGCACCACCATCCAGCCCAGGCGCCAGCCGGTCATGTTGAAGTATTTGCTAAAGCTGTTGATGCTGATGATGTGCTCGTCCAGCGCCAGCGCGGTCTGGCCGAACTCGGCTTCAAAGCTCAGGCCCAGGTAGATCTCGTCCACCAGGGTGATGCCGCCGTTGCTGCGTACCACCTCGTGGATGGCGCGCAGTTCGTGCGGCGCAATCGAGGTGCCGGTGGGGTTGCTGGGCGAGGCCAGCAGCACGCCACGGGTGCGCGGTCCCCAGGCTGCGCGCACCATATCGGCACTGAGCTGGAAACGCTGCGCTGCCGTGGTGGGCAGCAGCACGGCGCGCCCTTCGGAGGCGCTCACAAAATGCCGGTTGCAGGGGTAGCTCGGGTCGGGCATCAGGATTTCGTCGCCGGCTTCAATCAGCGCCATGCAGGCCAGGTGCAGGGCGGCAGACGCGCCCGCCGTCACCACAATGCGCCGCGCCGGAACCTGCACGCCAAAGCGCTCGGCATACCAGTGGCTGATGCGCTCGCGCAGCGCCAGCAGTCCGGTAGCCTGCGTGTACTGGGTGCGCCCGTCGCGGATGGCGCGCATTGCAGCTTCCTGCACCAGCGGTGGGGCGGTGAAGTCGGGCTCGCCAATGTTCAAAAAGACCATGGGCGAGTCGCTCTGCGCTACTTCCTGGCCCAGGCTGGAAGCGGCCTTGGCCACCTCCATCACGTAAAACGGTTCGATCTTGCTGGCGCGCGATGAAATCTGCATGGCGGGCAACTCCGGGTGTCAGCTGCGTGGCCGTTTGGCCGTGCTGCGGTCGGCCTCTACCTCGGCACCGCGCAGGCTGGGGGCGAGTCCGTTGAGGACGGCGTTGACGTACTTGTGTCCATCGGTTCCGCCAAACTCCTTGGCCAGTTCGATGCACTCGTTGAGCACCACGCGCCAGGGCACGTCCAGGCAGTGCTGCAGTTCGTACGCGCCAATCCACATCACGGCGTGTTCGATGGGCGAAATCTCGGTCAGTGGGCGGTCAAGCAGGGGCAGAACCAGCGCGTCGAGCTGCGCGCCCTGGGCCACGCAGCCGTGCAGCAGCGCATCAAAGTGCACCGCGTCGGCCTTGTGAAAACCGGCCAGGTCGCGGGTGAAGGTGTCAATCTCGGCCACCGGGTTGCGCGCCACCAGGCTTTGGTAGAGGGCTTGCAGCGCAAACTCGCGCGAGCGGCTGCGCTCGGACTTGCTTGCGGCCTTACGTGCGCCAGTGGCGGTCAGGCCGGTGCGGCTCTGGCGCGGCGGGCGCTTGGGCGTGGTTGTGGCGGTCATCCAATCGACTCCAGCAGGTTGGCCATTTCCACTGCCACGCGCGCCGCGTCGCGGCCCTTGTCCACCTGGCGCGCCACGGCTTGGGGCAGGTCTTCGGTGGTGAGGATGGCGTTGGCAATGGGCAGGTGGTAGTCCAACCCGACGCGGCTTACGCCCGCACCCGACTCGTTGGCAACCAGCTCAAAGTGGTAGGTCTCGCCGCGGATGATGCAGCCCGTGGCCACCAGTGCGTCGTAGCCGCCTTTTTCGGCCAGAGCTTGCAGCGCCAGGGGCACTTCCAATGCGCCCGGCACGCTGACGTGCACCACGTCTTTCTCGGCCACACCCAGCGCCAGCAATTCTTCCTTGCAGGCAAGCGTCAGCGCGTCGGTAATGGCGCTGTTAAAGCGCGCCTGGACAATGCCAATGCGCAGCTTCTTGCCGTTGAGTCGTTGGTCGTCGGCCGCTATGCCGCCCTTGTCTGCGCCAAACATGGTCGCTCCTTTTAATGCGGGCAAGCGGTGTATGCCTGCCCCGGGAAAATCTATTTCTGAATGTAGCCGGTGATCTCCAGCCCGTAGCCGTTCATGCTGGGCATACGCCGGGGGCTACCCAACAACTTCATCTTGTGCACGCCGCACAGGCGCAGGATTTGCGCGCCGATGCCGTAGCTGCGCAGGTCCATGCGGCCACGCTCGGGCGCATGCGCCGGGCGCGCAGTACCTTCAAACTGGGCCAGCAACTGCTCGCCGCTTTCGCCGCAGTTGAGCAGTACCACCACGCCCTTGTCCTCTTTGGCGATATGGGCCATGGCGCTGTCCAGGCTCCAGGAGTGCATGGTGCGACCAACCTCCAGCGCGTCCAGCACCGACAGTGGCTCGTGCACGCGCACCGGCACGGTGTCGCCCTCGGCCCAGGTGCCGCGCACCAGCGCCAGGTGCACGCCGTGGCCGGTGGTGTCGCGAAACACGCGCGCCGAAAAATCGCCCCAGGCGGTGTGGATGCTGCGCTCGCCCATTTTTTCGATCAGCGACTCCACGCGGCTGCGGTGCTCGATCAGGTCGGCGATGGTGCCGATCTTGAGCCCGTGCTGCGCGGCAAACAACTGCAGATCAGGCAGGCGCGCCATGGTGCCGTCGTCCTTCATGATTTCGCAGATCACCGCCGACGGGGTGCATCCCGCCATGGCAGCCAGGTCGCAGCCGGCCTCGGTGTGGCCCGCGCGCATGAGCACGCCGCCGTCCACGGCCTGCAGCGGGAAGATGTGGCCGGGCTGCACCAGGTCGCTGGCCAGCGCCCCTTTGGCAACAGCCGCCTGCACCGTGCGGGCGCGGTCGGCGGCCGAGATGCCGGTGGTAACGCCTTCGGCGGCCTCGATCGAAACGGTAAAGGCGGTGCCCTTTTTGTCGCCGTTGCGCGCGGTCATGGGCGGCAGTTGCAGGCGCTCGCAGCGCTCGCGCGTGAGCGTCAGGCAGATCAGGCCGCGCCCGAAGCGGGCCATGAAGTTGATCGCTTCGGCGCTCACATGGTCGGCCGCAAGCAGCAGGTCGCCTTCGTTTTCGCGGTCTTCTTCATCGACCAGAATCACAATGCGTCCGGCGCGCATGTCGGCCACGATGTCTTCAACCGGGGAAATGGGGACGGGGGAGAGGGAACTCATGCGTTGGATCGGGTAAGGGGTTAGCGGCTGGGGGTGATGGAGGTCGTGAGCATGCGCTCGACGTACCGGGCAATCAGGTCGATTTCAAGGTTGACGCGGCTGCCTGCCTGCAGGCTGCACAGGGCGGTATTTTCCACGGTATGCGGGATCAGGTTGATGCAGACCTCGCAACCGCTGGCGCTGTCGGCCACGCGGTTGACCGTGAGGCTCACGCCGTTGACGGTGATGGAGCCTTTGTAGGCAAAGTACTTGGCCATGTCGTTGGGAGCCAGCACGCGCAGGTCCCAGCTTTCGCCCACGGGGGCGAAATGCGTTACCTGGCCGATGCCGTCGACGTGGCCCGACACCAGGTGCCCGCCCAGGCGGTCGTTGGCGCGCAGGGCTTTCTCCAGGTTGATCGGGCCGGGTTGGTCCAGTCCAGCGGTCTTGGCCAGCGACTCGGCCGAGATGTCTATCGTGAACTGCCCGCGCTCGGCGTCGAGTGAGGTGACCGTCATGCACGCGCCGTTGAGCGCGATGCTGTCGCCCAGTCCCACGTCGGCCAGGTAGGCTGCAGGGCAGGCAATGGTCAGGCGCTTGCCGTGCGTTGAAGAGCTGCCTAAAGCGTCGACGGCGGCGATGCGCCCCACGCCTGTGATGATTCCAGTAAACATGGGGGTGATTCTCGCAGAACTGCGGGCTGCTGCCTGTGCCGCGGGTGCCGGCGCCGCTTGCTGCGTGCCCAGCGCGTGCCGAGTGCGTGGCTAGAACTGGTCGCACCCAGCGACACGGGCCAGGATGCGCAGATCGGGCCCGACCATGGTCGAGGAGCGAAATTCCAGCGGCAAGGCCTGCGCGAGCGCATCCAGCGGGCCCCATTGGGCCATGCCGCGGCCCTGGCCAATCAGCTTGGGGGCAAGGTACACCAGCAGTTCGTCCACCAGCGCTTCGCGCACCAGCGAGCCGTTGAGCTGGTAGCCCGCTTCCACATGGAGTTCGTTGATTTCGCGCTGGCCCACGTCGCGCAGCATGGCGGCCAGGTCCACTTTGCCAACCGGGTTGGGCAGGTAGACCACGGTGGCACCGCGCGCCCGCAGCGCGGCCTGCTTGTCCGCGTCGGGCACTGCTGCGTAGATGATGGTGCGGCGCTCCAGGTCAAAAATCTGGGCGTTGGGCGGTGTTTGCAGGCGGCTGTC
>CAIPBW010000271.1 GCA_903863395.1 uncultured beta proteobacterium | reverse complement strand
GGCCTCGCTGTCATAGGGGAAAGCGGTCTGTCTGGCGTCGTAGGCCGAACGCTCCCGGCCTTCGCTGTAGCTAAGCTTGCTGCGCCAGTCGGCCATGATCTGGTTATAGCTATAGACCTGCCAAGTGGCGAGGGTACTGCTGCCTCGGTGGACATCGCTTGCCTTGCCAAAGCCGCCACCATCGGTATCAAATTGGCCTTCGCTGCCCTGACTGAGCAGACCCAGCGTTTGACCGGGAGCGATTTCATTCGAAAAACCCAGGTTGTAGTGCCGGTTGCGATAGCCATCGGCATCCGGGTTTTCGCTTGGGAACTGGCGAATATTCATTGCCGAGAAGCCATCGGTCTGTTCGCTGCCAACTCCGAGGAAGAATTGGGTCGATCCCAACTGCCCTCTGGCCCCTGCAGCACTTCGCACGCTGCCATACGAGCCGACCTCGACTTGCGCGAAGGCCGCCGGTTTTCCGGCACCCTTACGCATGAAAATCTGGATCACACCGCCAACCGCTCCACTGCCATAAATGGCCGAGACATTGCCGCGCACCACTTCAACGCGCTCCACTTGATCGAGCATGATGTGCTCCAGGCTGACGCTACCGGTGGAGTCCTGTTTAGTCAATGCCACACCGTCAATCAGCACCAGCACCTGCAGCGAGGCGCCGCCACGCAAAAACAACGTAGCCGAGGTTCCTCTTCCGCCACTTTGAGTGAATTGGAAGCCAGCTTCACTGGCCAAAAGGCTGGGCAGATCAATGGCCTGCGAGCGTTCTATGACATCGCGCCCAATGACAGTGGTGTGAGGCAGGGTTTGGGTGAGCAACTGTTCAGAGCGGTTGGCGGTGACCACAGTAGGAGCCAGGGTCGTGTCCGCTTGCACAGTGGAGCAAAACGCGCACGCGACCAACGCCAGACGCGAGGCCCACCGCGCGGGAGAAAAATGAAAGTTCATAAAAGTGAGAAATACCAACAAAAAACCCTCGCCGTCTTCCCCGACAGCACATGGGCGTCACGGTTGGGCGCAGGCGCACAACCACCGTGTTGGCCGGTATCCGGGCTGGTGGAGCAACTTGCCAAGCCTTCCCAGGCGCGTGTTCAAAACGCCCAGTGACTGTGATGGCAGTTGAATCGTGAAGATTCGTCCACTTACCGTTGCGGGGGCAGCGCAGGTTAGGTGGGCTGTGAACAGCCTGCCCTCCTGCTTCCCGTTGAACTGCGGCGTGTGAACCACACCGCGAGCACCAACGCGCGCATTTTACGCCGGACTGGGCTGGCAAAAACCCTACAATGCGCAAAGTATGTCGAACCAGACCCACATCGACCAGATCGCCGAACGTGTAGAGCGGCTCTTGCTGCGCTACCACGAACTGCAACGCACCAACGCGCTGTTGACCACCCAGGTCGAGAGCTTGACGCATGAGCGCGACACCCTCAAATCCCGGCTGCAAGCGGCACGCGCGCGGGTGGAAGCGCTGCTCGACCGGCTGCCCCAGGAAGCCACTGTTCAAAAAGAGTCCACATGAAGCAGCTTGAAGTGCAGATCATGGGCCAAAGCTACCTGCTGGGTTGCCCCGAAGGTGGTGACGCGCGCCTGCTCGATGCGGTGGAGCGTGTGGACACGGCCATGTGCAAGATTCGCGACGCCGGCAAGGTACGTGCGCGCGACCGCATTGCGGTGCTGGCAGCGCTCAATCTGGCGTTCGACCTGTCCGACCACGCACCTACGGCCTTCGCTGCGTCGGCAGCCAGCGACGCGCCGGCCGCACAAGGCGGTGACGCCAACATCCTGCTCACGTCGCTGCTTGAGCGCCTGGACGACGCCCTGAGCGAAGACGGCCGTTTGCTGTAAAGCAACAACCCTGCGCGGGCAGCGTTCTTTACACACGCCAAGCAGATTGCGCGCCTACAATCACCACTGTCTGCGGTGCATGCCGGGCTTTATATTTCCTTGAACCAATGCTCTTAGAGCCCGGGCTTGGAACATTGCCCTGCCAGCGTGATCATCTCGCGTCAGATGAACCCAAGGCTTGCGCTGACCTCGCCCACCTGAACTCCGGTTCAGGATGCCGGTCCGGTGGCATTCGCAGACACCTTATTCGACCATGTCACTTGAACCCCTCCTGATCTTTGAACTGGCCAGTCTCGGTCTGACCACCGGCTTTATGGCGGGGTTGCTGGGGATTGGCGGGGGCATGCTGATTGGACCGTTCATGACGCTGATCATGTCGGCGCGGGGTGCGTCGGCTGACCTGGCGGTCAAGATGGCGATTGCCACGTCGATGGCCACCATCATCTTTACCTCAATCTCCAGCGTGCGTGCCCACCACAAGCGCGGCGCGGTGCGCTGGGACATCGTCAAGGGGCTGGCACCAGGAATTTTGCTGGGTGGTGCAATTGCCAGTGCGGGGGTGTTTGCCATCCTCAAGGGCACGTCGCTGGCGATCTTTTTTGGCCTGTTTGTGGGCTTTTCTGCCACACAGATGTACCTCGACAAAAAGCCCAAGCCCAGCCGCGTGATGCCCGGGGTGGGCGGGCAAGTGGCGGCCGGTGGCGTGATCGGGTTTCTGTCGGGCCTGGTGGGTGCGGGCGGGGGCTTTATCAGCGTGCCCTTCATGGTGGCGCACAACGTGCTGATCATCAACGCCGTGGCCACCAGCGCCGCGCTGGGCTTTCCGATTGCACTGGTCAATACCGTCGGCTATGTGGTCAGTGGTGCCTCGGTGACCGGCTTGCCACCAGGCTCTTTAGGTTATGTGTGGCTGCCCGCGTTGGTGGTGATTGCCACCTGCAGCGTCATTACCGCGCCGCTGGGCGCACGTGTGGCGCATCGCATCCCGGTGGCAAAGCTCAAGAAGGTGTTTGCCTTCGTGCTGTACGCACTGTCCTTTTACATGCTGAGCAAAGGCTTTCAGGGTTAGGCACTCACGCCATGGCACCCGCGTGGCGGCTGTTCGGTACCGACTCAAAGAAGTAGCTGATACGCTGGCGTGGCGAGAGGTAGTCCATTGCGTCGTGCGGCAACAGTGCCGGTTTGACGCTGCGCCGGATGGCCAGGTTGGGCTCGCGCTCCAGATCGACAATCAGCGCGTCATAACGGGGAACGCCGGGGTCGTGCACCACAATGCGTGGCTTGAGCGGCCGCGCGGCGTTGACTGAAACCACCATCGCATAACGCTCGTCAAGTAACTGCACCACCGAGCCCGGCGGATAGACGCCCATCATGCGGATGAAGGCACTCAGCGCCACTGGGTCAAAGCGCGCGCGCTGCTGCGCAAAGATCATCGACAAGGCCTCGTGCGGCGTCATGGCCGCGCCGGGGCGGCCCGGATTGCACAGGTTATCGTAGCGGTTCACCAGGGCCAGCACGCGCGCCGGGCCACTCATGGCGTCGGCCTTGATACGCTCCGGGAAACCACTGCCGTCGGCCAGTTCATGGTGCTGTGCGATGGCCTTGAGCGCACCGCGCGACAAGCCCATGGTGCGACCGAGCTGCAGGCTTTGCGCCACGTGCTCCTGGTACACCTTGACTTCGGTGCTGGAGAAACCATCGTCGTGCCAGCGCACGCGCTCGGGCAACGCCGACTTGCCAACATCGTGCAAGAAAGCCGCCACACCCAAGTCCACCAGATCCTCCTGCGCCAGTCCGATGGCCTTGCCCAGCAGCAAGGAAACGATGGTGACGTTGACCGGGTGCAGCGCCGCCTTGTCGCCTGCAGTTTCGGACAGCAGCCGGATGGCCGACTCGCCTTCGGTCAACATTTCGCCCACAAACCCACCCACCAGGGCGGCGCATTGCTGTGCTGCCACGGTGGGTTGCGCGCGGATCAGGTCCAGCGTCTTGCGGTACTGGACTATGGCGTCGCCAAAGCGGCGCTCGCACACCACCAGGCTGCGCTGTTGGGCTTCGAGTTGCTGCGCCCACTCCTCTTTACGCGCTTGCTCGGGGGACGCGAGTGTCAGTTTGGCGGGATGGGGCTGCGCTCCTTGCGCGGTGCTCTCAACAGAACTCTCAACAATGGGGTCGCTCTTGGCGGGATCAAAACGCACGCGCTGCAGACCCATGCCACGGATGGTCTCGATCTGGCTCGCCGAGGAAATCTTGAAACTTCCGGTGGGAAACGGGTGCGCCATCCAACTGACGTCCAGTTCCACAAACAGGCCAATGCGCAGTTCGCTGACGCTGACGAAATGGGATTCTTCGGCCTTCATGGATATTTCTGCAAACCTTGCCTATTTTGGATGAGCCTGTGCACTTGTATGTTCACCGAGAGAGATTGGCAAACAGCTTGCGTAACAGTCTGAATCTACCACGCTGGTCAAAAAAATACCCGCCAATAAAGCGGGTATTTTGTGAAATATCAGGCACTGACCTGACCTGATCAACCCATGTGCAGGCCGCCGTTGACGGAGAAGTCTGCACCCGTGGCGTAGCCACCTTCGTCGCTGGCAAGCCAGGCCACGATGGAGGCGATTTCAGAAGGTTCACCCAGACGCTTGACCGGTACGGTGGCCACAATCTTGGCCAGCACGTCTTCGCGGATGGCCTTGACCATGTCGGTGCCGATGTAGCCCGGGCTCACGGTGTTGACGGTAACGCCCTTGGTCGCCATTTCCTGCGCCAACGCCATCGAGAAACCGTGCATACCCGCCTTGGCAGCCGAGTAGTTGGTTTGACCGGCTTGGCCCTTGTTGCCGTTGACCGAAGAAATCTGGATGATGCGGCCCCAGCCCTTTTCCACCATGTCGGGCACGACCTGCTTGGTCACGTTGAACATGGAGTTGAGGTTGGTGTCGATCACAGCGTCCCAGTCTTCGCGCGTCATTTTCAGGAACACGCGGTCGCGGGTGATACCGGCATTGTTGACCAGCACGTCAATGATGCCGTGCTCGGCCTTGGCCTTGGTGAAGGCTTCGACGGTGGAATCCCACGAGCCCACATTGCCGACCGACGCGAAAAACGTGTAACCCAGCGCGGATTGCTCAGCGAGCCACTTGGCATGGTCGCGGGTGGGGCCGCAACCGGCAACTACCTTGAAACCGTCCTTGTGCAGACGCTGGCAAATGGCGGTACCGATCCCACCCATGCCGCCGGTTACATACGCTACTCTTTGACTCATAGTGACTCCTCTTTGGTTGAAATAATTAACGCTCGATTGTCAGGGCAACGCCCATGCCGCCGCCGATGCACAGGCTGGCGATGCCCTTCTTGGCATTGCGCCGCTGCATTTCATGCAACAACGTCACCAATATACGACAGCCGGACGCACCGATGGGGTGGCCGATGGCAATGGCACCGCCGTTGACGTTGACCTTGCTGGTGTCCCAGCCCATTTGTTGGTTCACAGCGCAAGCCTGGGCGGCAAACGCTTCGTTGATTTCGAGCAGGTCCAGGTCTTGTGCGTTCCAACCCGCGCGAGCCAGCGCCTTTTGCGAAGCGCTCACCGGGCCCATGCCCATCAGCGCGGGGTCCAGCCCGCTGGTGGCAAAGCTGGCAATGCGGCCCATGGGCGCCAGGCCCAGCGCAGCGGCCTTGCTGGCCTTCATCACCATCACGGCGGCAGCACCGTCGTTGATGCCCGAGGCGTTGCCGGCGGTCACGCCACCGGCCTTGTCGAACGCCGGACGCAGGCCCGCGAGTGCTTCGGCATTGGATTTGCGATTGAGAAACTCGTCGGCAGCAAAGACGATCGGGTCGCCCTTCTTTTGCGCGATGCTAAACGGCACGATTTCATCGACAAACTTGCCTGCATCCTGCGCCGCTGCCGCCTTCTGCTGGCTGCCCAGCGCCAGCGCATCCTGCATCTCGCGCGTGATGCCGTAAGCCTTGGCCACGTTTTCTGCAGTAATGCCCATGTGGTACTGGTTGTACACGTCCCACAGGCCGTCGACGATCATGGAGTCGATCATTTTCCAGTCGCCCATGCGTTGCCCGTCGCGGCTGCCAAGCAGCACGTGGGGCGACAGGCTCATGTTTTCCTGGCCACCGGCAATCACGATCTCGCTGTCGCCATAGGCCACGGACTGGGCTGCCAGCATGACGGACTTGAGGCCCGAGCCACACACGGCATTGATGGTCAAGGCCGGGGTTTCCTTGGCCAGGCCGCTCTTGATCAGCGACTGGCGTGCCGGGTTTTGCCCGACGCCTGCAGCCAGCACCTGGCCCAGGATGACTTCACCGATCTGGTCGGCACCGAGTTTGGTGCGCGCCAGCAGGTTCTTGATGACCGCCGCGCCCAAGTCAGTGGCGGGCGTTTTTGCCAGGGTTCCGCCAAATTTTCCTACGGCAGTGCGCGTAGCGGCAACGATGACGATGTCTTCCATGTGTCTTACTCCAGTTGATGTCGATGATGACTAAACCTTGACCTTGACGTAGCTGCCCGGCGCAGCTTCGAGCGCCTTGTACTTGCCCTTGCCATACGTCTTGGGTGCGGCAACGAGTTTGCCCGCGTGGCCTTTGAGCCAAAGCGACCAGTCGCCCCACCAGCTACCCGGGTGTTCAACCGCACCTTCCATCCATTCGGCCTGGGTTGGTGGCAACTTGCCGTCTGCACGAATCCAGTGGCTGCGCTTCTTGTTGGCCGGTGGGTTGATCACGCCAGCGATGTGGCCCGACGCGCCCATCACAAAGCGCCGCTTGCCCTTGAACGCCTGGGTGGAGGCATACGACCCCACGATGGGAACGATATGGTCTTCGCGCGAGCCGTAGATGTAGAACGGAACATCAACCTTGGTGAGGTCAACCTTGACGCCGCACACCGTGGCCTTGCCCGGCTTGACCAAGTTGTTTTCGAGGTAGGTGTTGCGCAGGTACCAGGCGTACCAGGGCCCGGGCAGGTTGGTGCCGTCGGCGTTCCAGTACAACAGGTCAAACGGTGGCGGGGTTTCGCCCTTGAGGTAGTTGCCCACGACGTAGTTCCACACCAGATCGTTGGGGCGCAAGAAGCTGAAGGTGGAAGCCAGGTCCTGGCCCTTCATGATGCCGCCTTGGCCCATCTCTTTTTCGCGGTAGCGCACAAAGGCTTCGTCAATAAACACGTCGAGCACGCCGGTATCGCAAAAATCGACAAAGGTGGTCAGCAGCGTGGCGCTGTTGACCGGCTTTTCGCCGCGCGCCGCGAGCACGCCCAAGGCGGTGGACAGCATGGTGCCGCCGACGCAAAAGCCGAGCGCATTGATGGTGGGAACACCGCAGATTTCGCGGGTGACTTCAATCGCCTTGATCACAGCGTTTTCAATGTAGTCGTCCCAGGTGGCCTGGGCCATCGACTCATCGGGGTTGCGCCAACTCACCACAAAGGTGTGCTGCCCCTGCTCAACGGCATAGCGCACCACAGAGTTGGCGGGTTGCAGGTCGAGAATGTAAAACTTGTTGATGCACGGGGGCACCATCAGGAACGGGCGCTCGTACACCTTGGCGGTGAGCGGCTTGTATTCGATCAACTGGAAATACTCGTTCTGAAACACCACCGCACCCTCGGTGGTGGCGACGTTCTTGCCAACCTCGAACAGGCTCTCGTCGGTCATGGACACATGGCCCTGGCGCATGTCGTGAATCAGGTTTTGCACACCCTTGGCAATGCTCTCGCCCTTGGTGTCGATAGCCTTCTTCTGTGCTTCGGCGTTGAGTGCCAAGAAGTTGCTGGGGGCCGATGCCGCCGCCCACTGCTCTACGGCAAAACGTACCCGGTTGCGCGTTTTTTCATCGGCTTGCACCGCTTCGGCCAGACCCATCAGGGTGCGCGCGTTAAGCAGATACACCGCCGCCGTATAGGCCGCCACCGGGTTGCCTGCCCAGGCGGCATTGGAAAAGCGCCGGTCCGACCCAATTGACGCACTGCCGTCGTTCTTGAACAGGCCCATCGACTCTTCCAGATACTGGCGTTGCAACGCTTGCACCTTCTCGGGGTCAAACCGGATTTCAGGCGTTTGGGTGGGGATGCTTGCCTTGGCTTCTGCGATGGCGCTCATACTCTGGAACGACTGCAGCGCCTTGGACCAGCCTTCGTTGACGGACAGTTGAAATTGTTGGGCCGCACCGGCCCAAAATTCAGAAGCGTTCTGTGTCACTCCGGTACCTTTAGAAGTTGGTTGGATGGAACCATGGAGTATCGCAGGCTTAGCCCTACGAAATCCTGACACAGGTCATTCAAGCCAGATGCAGGCGGCCTGGCGACCGCTTACCCGATCCCGCCGGTGCGAGAAAAACCGCGCCGGATTGGCCACCGTGCACCACTCTGGACTACCGTCGTTGCCGTACACCCGATTGACGCCCGCCGAGCGCAGGCGCTGGCGCGCCAGGGCGGGCAAATCGGCCAGCCATTTGCCGTAGGGCAGGCTCTGGAAGCAGGTGTGCGCCTGGGCCTCGTGCGCGACAAAAGCGCTGCGTACATCGTCCCCCACCTCAAACGCCTGCGGCCCGATGCAAGGGCCCAGCCAGGCGATCACCTCGGTCACGCCGCCGGCGCTGCCTTGCGCCTGAAAGTGCCGTGCAATCTGTTCCACCACCCCCACCCTTTGCTGCCCGGCCAGCCCGCGCCAGCCAGCGTGCACCGCCGCCACCATCGTGCCCTGTAGGTCGCACAGCAGAATGGGCAGGCAGTCGGCCACCATCACGGTGCAGGCCAGACCCGGCACACGCGTGAAAGCGCCATCGGCGTCCATCCCCTGGGCCACGCCGGGCGCGAGTTCCAGCAGGTGGGCGCCGTGCACCTGGTTGAGGTACACCGGTGTTGCGCCCAAGGCCGCCTGCAGGTGAGCGCGGTTGCGCGCCACATTGGGCGCAGCGTCGCCCACGTGGGTGCCCAGGTTCAGGCTGTCGTAGGGCGGCTGCGACACGCCTCCGGCACGCGTGGTGCACAGGGCGCGCACGTGGGGCGCTGCGGGCCACTGGGGCAGCAGCCAGTCGGGGTTCCAGGGCGCAGAAGTCATTGGCGGGCAAGCCGGTTCAGGGCGTGGGCAAGTACATCGGCCAAGGATAAACCCGAATCCCGGTTTATCCTTGGTTGGATGGCGCGCCGGGCAGTTACTATTGCACTCTTTGCACGCCAGTGCGTGCTGCCGGAGAACCCCATGATTCTTGAAATTGCCGATTTTCGTATCCACCCCGGACAGGGTGCCGCCTTTGAAGCCGCGATTGCGGGTGCCGCCCAAACCATTCTGGCCCGCTCCAAGGGCTGCCAGGGCTACAAGATCAACCGCTGCGTGGAAAACCCCGAGCGCTACGTGCTCGAAGTCTTTTGGGACATGCTCGAAGACCACACCGTGGGCTTTCGCCAGTCGGATGCCTTCCCGCAATGGCGCGCCATCATTGGCCCGTTTTTCGCAGGCCCACCGGTGGTGGAGCATTTTGAACTGGTCGGCAAGTCGGCCTGAGCGCAACCACCATCGATCCACGCACCTTGGAGAAAACTGCCATGTCCTACGTCGTCACCGCTCCCAGCCCCGTATGCGTTCCGGTACTGGGCATGAGCGCCACCTTTGCGGTGCACCGCATTTACTGTGTGGGGCGCAACTACGAAGACCACGCCAAGGAGATGGGCCAAACCGGGCGCGAGGCACCGTTCTTCTTCATGAAACCGGCCGACGCCGTGCTGGTGGCCCCGGCGGGCCAGACCGCCGCCATGCCCTACCCCACCCTGACCCACAACCTGCATCACGAAATTGAACTGGTGGTGGCCATTGGCACAGGCGGCAGCCATATCAAGGCGGCAGACGCGCACCAGCACATCTATGGCTACGCGGTGGGCCTGGACATGACGCGGCGCGACCTGCAAAACGACATGAAAAAAATGGGCCGCTCCTGGTGCATAGCCAAGGGCTTTGACCACTCGGCCCCCATCGGCACCATCACCCCGGCAGCGCAAGTGCCGCAGATCGAACAGGCGGGCATCTACCTGCAGGTCAACGGCCAGGACCGCCAGCGCAGCGTGGTCTCCAAGATGATCTGGAACATTGCCGAAACCATTGAGCAACTATCCGCCGCCTGGGCACTGCAGCCCGGCGACCTGATCTACACCGGCACCCCCGAAGGCGTGGGTGCCGTGGTGCGCGGCGACATACTCGAAGGCGGCGTCGATGGGCTCGCGCCTATTCGGGTGCGGGTGGAATAGAACCTTAGATGGAGCCAGCGCCCACGCGGCTGCTGCACACCAACGCCCAGGCGTCCTCCACCCAGTCGCACAGAATGGAGCGTGTCTCACGCGGGTCGATGATGTCAAGAATGCCAAACTTCTCGGCAGTGCGAAACGGCGACGTCATGTTCAGGTAGAACGCTTCCAGTTCGGCCCGCTTGGCACCCGGGTCGGGCGCGGCGTCAATCTCGGTTTTGTGCGCCGCCATCACGCCGCCCTCAATCGGAATGGAGCCCCAGCGCGCCGAGGGCCAGGCGTAGCGCAGGTTGAGCGCCTCGCCGTACTTGGGCGCGTGCAGCGCCCCGGCCATGCCAAAGCAACGCCGCACCAGCATCGAAATCCAGGGCGAACGGCACTCGTGCACTGCCTGCCCGACACGTGTGGCACCCAGCAGCGTGCCGCCAATTTCGGCATCTACCCCGGTCTGGTTGCCCGGTTGGTCCACAAAGTTGACCACCGGCAGACCAAACAGGCTGCACAGGTTGACATGGCGCTCCATCTTGTAGGCTGCCTGAACCGTCATGGCGCCACCCTGCACCTTGGGGTCGTTGGCGATCACGCCCACAGGCACGCCGTTGACGCGCGCCAAAGCGGTGATGACCGAGCCGCCCTGGTAACGCCCGATCTCAAAAATGGAGTCGTGATCGAGCACGCTGGCGAGAATCTTGCGCGGGTCGTAAATCTTGCGCCGGTCGCGCGGGATGGCGTCCTTGAGCCAGTCGTCGGCGCGGTTGGGATCGTCGGTGGGCGTGAGCACTGGCGCGGTGTGAAACACGCTGCGCGGCAGGTAGCTTAAAAAGCGCTGCACCTGGCGCAGGGCATCGGCTTCGTCCTCGGCCTCGTTGTGCACCAGTGCGCTTTTGCGGTGGACCAGGTGGCCGCCGAGGTCGTTCTTGTCCACGTCCTGCGCATAGGCCTGGCGCACTACGTGCGGGCCTGCGGCCATCACCTGGGCCTGCTCGCGCACCATCACCGAAAAGTGGGACGACAGCACCTTGATGGCACCCTGCCCCGCGCACGCACCCAAAGCCACACCCACCACGGGCACGGTCTTGAGAAGTTCGTTGGCGGGCCAACTTGGGTATTCCGGGATCTTGGTGCCGCCAATCTGCATCAGCAGTTTGACGCTGCCCCCGGCCGAATCTACCAGCCGAATGAGCGGCATGCGCAACTGGTGCGCCATGCGTTCAATGTAAATCCACTTCTCGGCAATGGTCGCCTCCGATGAGCCCGCCCGGATGCTGAAGTCATCCACGTGCAGCGCGACCTTGCGCCCTTGCATGCGGCCGGTACCGACGATGGCATTGGTGGGGTCGAGCCGCTCGAACACGCCCTCATGGCTGTAGTGGCCCTTGCCCGCCAGACTGCCAAGCTCGCGGAACGTGTCTTTGTCCAGCAGGTGCGCAATGCGCTCACGCGCGTTCATGCGGCCGCTGGCTTTGAACTTGGCCAATGCCTGCGCCCCGCCCATGGCATGGGCAAAACCGCGGCGCAGTTGCAGTTCGTGAAGTTCAGCGGCCCACTCGCCTGAGGGCTCCAGGGGCGTGTTGGATGTCATAGTGCATTCAGACCGAGTTCGGCTACCAATTCCTGCGTCAGTTTGAACTCGCTTTGCATGTAGCGGTGCGAGTCCACATAGCCCTTGAAGATGGGTTTGTTACCGGACTTTTCCACCATGGCAATCCACTCGGGCGACGCGGCCACCTGCTTGAGCGCCTGTTCCCAAAAACGGATTTGCTCGGCGTCCACCCCGGCGGGCAAGAGCACGCCGTTGTAGCTGACATAGTCGGCTGCCACACCCTCCTCGCGCCAGGTGGGCACCTTGGCCAGCGGCCCGGTGCCGCGCTCGGCCGCAGCGCTCACCAGGATGCGCACGCGGCCCGCTTGCGCCATGGGCACCACGGTCGGGCCGGTGGCCGACACCACATCCACATGCCCGCCCAGCAGCGCGGTCATGGAATCCGCCGACGAGCGAAACGGTGCCACCGTCATCTTGGCAACATCCACGCCCGCGAGCTTGAGTGGCTTGGCAATCGCCAGATGGGTGTTCAGGCCCTTGAGCGGCGCAACCGCAATCTTGAGTGACTCGGGGTTGCGCTTGAGTGCGTTGACCAGATCGCGCCCGCTCTTGAGTGGCGAGTCCACCGGCACCGCCACCAAAGTGGTTTCTTCCACCAGCATTGCCACCGGCACAAACTCGCGCACGTCGGCCTTGAGAATGCCTGTGACCTGCCCTGCAATGCCGCCGGTGTGAAAGGTGCCCAGGTAATGGGCATTGCCACGGTTGCGCTGCAACTGCTGCAGGGCAATCAGCCCGGCAGCACCGGGCTTGTTGTCGGCAATGACGGTCTGGGCGTTGACCAGCTTGAAACTGTCGAGCCCCTGCTTGATGGAGCGCGCGTACAGATCCACCGACCCACCTGCCGCCACGCCAATGACGTAGTTGATGGCCTGTGTGGGCTTCCAGGCACTCTGCGCCTGCGCCAGTGCCGGAAAGACTCCTGCCATGCCGCTGGCAGCAACCAGCTCCAGCCACTGGCGGCGCTGCAAAGGGGTTGGTGTCATGTGTTCTCCTTGGGCGAGGTGGGTGGCAGTGGAAGTTGCACCGCACCTTGCGAAACCAGCGCCGCGATACGCTGGGCGTCAAGTTGCAGGTCGGTGTTCAAAATGTCAAAGCCGTCTGCGCCCAGCGCCGGGCCGGTGTGGCGAATGCTGCCAGGCGTGGCCGACAGGCGCGGCACCACGCCGGTTTGCGATGTGTGGCCCAGGCGGTCGTGCGGCACTTGCACGATCATGTTGCGCGCCGCGAAGTGCGGGTCGGCGTATATGTCGGCAATGGTGTAGGCGCGCGAGCTGGGCACCTCGCCGGCCAGCAGCAATGCCTCCAGAGCGGCGGCGTCAAAGCCACGCGTCCAGGTGGCGATGATCGCGTCAATCGCCTTCATGTGCTCGGGCTTGCCGCGCTGGGCGATGGTTTCAAAGCGCGGGTCGGTCAACAACCCGGGCTGCTGCATCAGCGCCACCAGACGCTTCCAGGTCGGATTGCTGTTGGCGGCAATGAGCACCCAGCCACCGTCGCGGGTGGGGTACAGGCTGTTGGGTGCCATGGAAGGCAGGTTGGCACCCTCGCGCTGGGGCACGGTGCCCAGCTTCTCAAAGGCCGGCACCACCGGTTCCATTTGCGAATAGGCAGCTTCGTACAAGGCCACATCCACCACCTGGCCGCGCCCGCTGTGCGTGCGCGCATGGATGGCCGCCATGGCACCAAAGGCGGCGTACACCGACGACAGGTAGTCCGTGGTGGCCAGGGCCACGCGCGCGGGCGGGCGGTCGGGGTCACCGGTGAGGTGGCGCACGCCGGCCACAGCCTCGCAAATGGCACCGTAGCCAGGGCGCTCAGCGTAGGGGCCGCTTTGGCCGTAGCCGCTGATACGCACCATCACCAGACCGGGGTTGCGCGCAGACAGCACGTCGTAGCCCAGGCCCAGGCGCTCCATCACTCCGGGGCGGTTGTTTTCCACCAGAATGTCGGCGCGCGCAATCAACTCCAGCGCCAACTC
>CAIPBW010000270.1 GCA_903863395.1 uncultured beta proteobacterium | reverse complement strand
TACCCATTAGCGGAATGTCCATGTCCGGTATGCCTCCATTGCCATCGACCCCGCCAGATGCCGCAACTGATGACAACACAAGAACTAGCAGCTTAGGGGCAGCATCCGCTGGATTGCTCGTCAAATCGTTATATAACTGCGGTAAGCGTCCGCCCAGTACCGTTCTTGACTTGATCGCGCCTTGACGTCAGATATCCATCACGTGACGCAGCATTGCGAACGGAACACGCCAGCCAGAGCCACCATCGCATTCGACAGAAGCTGTTCTCTGATTGATGCGCGTAATCGTGCCGATTTGTGGCTGCAAATACTTGTCCGTAAATGAGACCTTGTCACCGCGGCGGAAGTCGTCGGGACCCAGCTTCTTGGGCACTGGCTGACCGTTGACAGGCGCTGAACTTTCGACCGGCTCGTTGTTCTCGCCCGGATCGATGGCCGCATACGACAGCTTCCACTGCAATCTGCTGGCTTCCTCGTTCACGGTTACCTGCGAGTCTTTGATGGCGACCACCTTGCCAGAGCGCATCTGACCGGTGCGCCAATCCATGAACTGCACGGACTTTCCCAAGTTGAGCTTGTTGCGTATGGCAACGATGCGCCGGGGATCAGCCAACAACCGGTCAATGATGCGGCTGAGCTCGAAGAGTTCAAGGCTGCTAGCGGTTGACAGTGCCTCAATCAGCTTGGTGTCGTTCATGGACACCATTTTGCCAAAGGTGTAACTCCTCAGGCCGCCAGGCGCAAGTTCTGACTGGCAGCGTTGAGTCGGTCCGCAACCGCCCATGGCAACAACTCTGCAACCCGGTTTATGGGATGGTCTGCGATGCGACCCAGCACATGGCGCAGGTAGGCATAGGGATCAACGCCGTTGAGTTTGCAGGTTCCGATCAGACTGTAGATGACCGCCGCACGGACGCCACCGCTGTCGGCGCCGAAGTGCAAGAAGTTTTTGCGCCCCAGAACCACCCCACGCAGGGCACGCTCAGCCGTGTTGTTGTCAATCTCAATGCGGCCATCGTCAACGTAAACATTCAGGGCGCGCCAATTGCTCAGCGCGTAGCCAATGGCCATCGCCATGGGCGACTTGGCCGAGAGCTGCGACAAGCTCTCCTTGAGCCAGCTGTGCAATTGCAGCAGGAGTGGTCTGGCATGCGTCTGGCGGTAACCGTGGCGTTGATCAGCGGGTTTGCCTCGGACCTCCTGCTCGAGGGCGTAGAGCTTGCCAATGCGCTGCAACGCCTGGTGGGCCAGCGTACCGAGCGTGTGGTCCTGGCGTTCATGGACTTCGTAGAACTTTCGCCGGCAATGCGCCCAGCATGCAGCCTCGATGATTCGACCGTCCGCAAAGATTCGGTCATAACCAGCATAGGCATCCGCCTGCAATACCCCCGCAAAGCCGCTCAAATGACGTCTTGGATTCTCACCCTTGCGGTTCTCGGAATATTGGTACCAAACCGCCGGTGGCGAGGGATCTGCCCACGTTCGGTCATCCCTGGCATATACCCATAGTCGTGCAGTTTTGGTCTTGCCTCGCCCAGGACTCAATACCGGTACCGGCGTGTCGTCAGTGTGGATCTTGTATGCGCTCAGGACATACTTTTGCAGGCTGTGCACCAGTGGCTCAAGCAAGCTCGCGCAACCCGCCACCCAGTCGCACTGGGTGGATCGCTCGATGTCAATGCCGGCACGGGCGTAAATCTGAGTTTGTCGATACAAAGGCAGGTGATCGCAGTATTTGCTCACCAGTACCTGGGCCAGCAAGCCGGCGCCGGCCATGCAACGGTTAATCGGCCGACTCGGCGCCGGCGCCTGGCTGACCGTGTGGCATTGGGTGCAGGCAAATTTCGGACGGATGTGGCGGATGACCTTGAAACTGCCGGGCTCGTAGTCCAGCACTTCAGAGACGTCCTGCCCAATTTGCTGCAGACCGGTGCCGCATGCACCGCATTTGCAATCGGCGGCGCAGGCGCTGTGAACCACGTCTTCGCGGGGAAGGTGCTCAGGCAATCCGGTTTGCGCTGACTGTGGAGATTTCTTGCTGCGTTTCTTGCGCTCGCTCTCCAAGTCAGCAACATTGCTGTCTGCTGCGCCCGTTGTGTCGTCCACTACTGCATTGACCGGCACCAGTGGCGCGAGTGCCGCGCTCAGCAATTCCAGTTGGGCTTGGGCCGCATCCATCTTCTCGCTGGAGCGGCCGTAGCGCATGCGCCTCAGATGCGTGAGCTCGATCTTGAGCTTCTCGATGGTCAGGCGCAGAGCCTTGATCATGACATCGCGTTGCGTGACATCTTCTGTCAAGGTCTCTATGGTTTGTAGCAGCGATTCGGAGCTCATGGGGCGTTAGTTTGCCAGTCAATTTACCAATGAAACAGAGGGCTTTCACTGTCAACCGAATTACCATTTGCTGCAGAGTAAATTGACTATTGCGCACGTGTGGGTTGCGTTGTGCGAACCGGCATTCTCCAGTCAATTCCTTCGAGCAACATCGACAGTTGCGCGGGCGACAGAACCACTGATCCGCTCAGCGCCTGTGGCCAGACAAAACGACCCCTCTCCAGTCGTTTGGCAAACAGGCACAAGCCCTGTCCGTCCCACCACAACAACTTGATGATGTCGCCGCGCCTGCCTCGAAACACAAAGACGTGGCCATTAAACGGATCCTGCTCAAGCGCGCTTTGCGCAAGCGCAGCCAAACCATCAAATCCGCGGCGCATGTCGGTCAGTCCGGCGGCAAGCCATATCCGGGTGCCCGATGGCAATCCAATCATGCTGTTTCCCGAAGTGCCAGCACGACACTGCGCAAATTGGCCGGATCAACGCTGCCACGCAGCACCAGGCGGGCACCAGCAAGATGGATCTCGATGACGCCCTCCTTGACCACCGCAGGGCGACTGCCAGGCGCAACCGGTAGATACGATTCTTGAGGATCAACGGTTACCGGCAGGAGCACCGTTTGTCGGGCAGGCCCTGCAGGAGGCTTGCGGGCGAGCTTGGCACGCCTCCACTTGAACACCAGATTGGCGTTGATGCCGTGCTCCAGCGCCACACCGGCCACGGATGCGCCGGGTTGCTCAATCAGTTCCAGAATCTTGCGTTTGAAGGCTGCGCTGTGATGGCGCTTAGTGGCGATGACGGGGGATGAATTCGACTCTTGCATGGTGTCCACTTAACCGGGCTGAGTGCACACCACCAATGGAGTGCAACTCACCCGATCTTGCACACCCCTTCAGGCTGGGGCAATAACGGTACTCGGCGGACGCTTACGAAGCTTCGGTTCATGGTCCATTTGCAGATATGCTGGCGATGGGGGTTTTCCAACTCACACTACGCCAGGAGTTTGAGCGGATGCGCTTCAGCCGCCCAGGGGCTGGTAAAGAAGGGTTGCACCATCTCGGGCGTTACGGCGTCTATGCGCGCGGGGTTCCAGCGTGGCTTGAAATCTTTGTCGATGGCCAGGGCGCGAATGCCTTCGACGGTCTCGCTGGTCAGGCCCTCGCGTTGCAGGTGCCGGGTGAGAAAGCAGTGTTCCACCATGTCGCGCTCCATGCGCAAATCATCGGCCAGCGTCATGCTGCGCGCACGGCGAATTTGCTCCAGCACCACATGCAGCAACAGCGGGCTGCGCTGGCGCAGGGTGGCGGCAGCGGCGCGCGCCGGTTTACTGCCCAGCGCTTCGAGCGCCGACACGATGGACGCCACCGACTTCAGGCCAAACGCTACGTCGATCTTCTTTTCCCAAACCGGCGCAGGCTCGGCAGAAGCTGCGTAAGTAGCCAGCACATCGTTGGCAATCCAGCGTTCCACGTCCGCTACCGAGCCACAGGCTTGCAGACTGGCCCAGAGTTTGGGCAGGTCTTGTGAAGGAACGCATACGTCGGCCAGGCCAAAGGCAACGGCTTGCGCGCCGCCAATGGTCTCGCCCGTCAGTGCCAAATATTCGCCCACGTGGCCCGGGCAGCGGCTCAGGAAATAGCCGCCACCCACGTCGGGGAACAGGCCAATGCCGGTTTCGGGCATGGCCATCTTGGTGCTTTGTGTCGCGAGACGAAATTTGCCTTGGCAAAGCCCCATGCCGCCACCCATCACCACGCCGTCAAGAAAGGCGATATACGGCTTGGGGTAGGTCTGGATCAGGTGGTTGAGGGTGTACTCCTGGGTGAAGAAGTCGCCCAGCGCCGGGTCTTGCGCTAGTGCGGCCTGGTGGAAGAATCGGATGTCGCCACCGGCGCAAAAGCCGCCAAACAGAGCTTCGGGGCTGCCCGGGCGGCCGATCTTGTTGCTGCCGCGTATTGCCACGGCCAGCACGGCCGGGTCGTCGCGCCAAGCTTGCAGTGTGGCCAACAACGCGCCAATCATGGGCAGCGACAAGGCGTTGAGCGCCTTGGGGCGGTTCAAGGTGATCAGGCCGATGCCGCCACTCACGGCGGTCTGGACTTCGATGACGTTAGAACTCATGCTTCACTTCTCCTTTGTTGCCAACCCAGCAATTCATTCGCCAGCAAGGCGCCAATCACCAGCGTTCCGCCGGTCAGCACAGCAGCGTCGGGTGCCTCGCCCGCGCCCAGCCACGCCAGTGCAATGCCAAACACCACTTCCAGCAGCGCCAGCAGCGACATCTCAGGCGCCTTGAGCACGCGCGTGCAGATCACCGAGGCGATGCAGGGGACGGCAAGCTGCCCCACACCCAGATACACCAGCCAGGCGAAATCGTGCTGCGTTGCCTGAAACGGATAGGCCAGTGGCAAGGTCGTCACGCTGCTGATTAGCGCCCCTACCAATAGGGCTGGCACCATATCAACTTCCAGGCCCTTGGCGTGGGCGTGTTGGGTGACGGTCCAGTTGGTGGCTGCGGCAATCGGAACGCACAGCGCGACCAGCGTACCCACCAGATGGTCGCCCGACACCTGCGCGCCGTACATGATGCCAATGCCAACCCCGGCTGCGCCAATGGCAAACCAAGTGCGCGGCGCAATGCGTTGGCCAATAAAAGCGCGCGCCATCAGCGCCGTCATCAACGGGCCCAGCGCCATAGTGACCAGCACGTTGGCCACGCTGGTGAGGTTGAGCGCCACCATGTAGGCGGTAAACATCACACTCCAACACACACCCGAGAGCCAGAACGCACGGCTGGCATGGCGCATGTCGGCAAACACGCGACGCCCGCGCATGAGGGGCAGAATTACCAGGAGCGCCAGTGAAGTAAAAAACGCCCGCCAGAAGGTGATTTCAAAGCTGCGCGCCGACTCCAGTTGTCGCGTTACCACCCCGGCGGTGGACCACATCAGGGCCACCACCACCATCATGGCGATGGCGCGGTTGTGGGTGAGCTTCACAGGGTATCGCGGCTGGCCTTCTTGCGCTCGTGTTCCTTGAGGTGGCGCTTGCGCAAGCGGATGCTCTTGGGCGTGATTTCCACCAACTCGTCGTCCTCGATGAACTCCACGCCGTACTCCAGCGTGAGGTCAATCGGCGGCGTGATCTTGATGGCGTCTTCCTTGCCGCTGACGCGGAAGTTGGTCAGCTGCTTGGTGCGCGTGGCGTTGACCACCAGATCGTTGTCGCGCGAGTGGATGCCAACGATCATGCCCTCGTACACCGGATCATTGGGACGTACAAACATACGGCCACGGTCGTCGAGCTTGCCCAGCGCGTAGGTAAAAATTTCACCCGCGTCCATGGAAATCAGCACGCCGTTCTTGCGGCTGCCGATCTCGCCCCGGTGCGGCTCGTAGCTATCAAAGATATTGGAGATCAGGCCCGAGCCGCGTGTGAGGTTGAGGAATTCGTTGGAAAAGCCGATCAGCCCGCGCGCCGGAATGCGGTACTCCAGGCGCACACGGCCTCGGCCATCGGGTTCCATGTTGACCAGGTCGCCCTTGCGCTCGCCCAGCGCCTGCATCACGCCGCCCTGGTGCTGCTCTTCAATGTCGGCGGTGACCATTTCAATGGGCTCGCACTTCTCGCCATTGATTTCCTTGAACACCACGCGCGGCTTGCTCACTGCCAGCTCGTAGCCTTCGCGGCGCATGTTCTCCAGCAGAATCGTCAGGTGCAATTCGCCACGACCCATGACTTCGAAGATGCCTTCTTCATCGGTTTCCTTGACGCGCAGGGCCACGTTGTGCTGCAACTCTTTTTGCAGGCGGTCCCAGATCTGGCGGCTGGTGACGTACTTGCCATCGCGCCCGGCCAGCGGGCTGGTGTTGACGCAAAAATTCATGGTCAAGGTCGGCTCATCGACCTTGAGCATGGGCAGCGGCATCGGGTTGGTGGGGTCGGTTACGGTGACGCCAATGCCGATTTCGGGGATGCCGTTGATCAGCACGATCTCGCCGGGACCGGCTTCGGTGGTCTGCATGCGCTCCAGACCTTCGAAGGTCAGCACCTGGTTGATGCGGCCCTTGACCGGCTTGCCGTCGGGGCCTTCCATCACCACCACGTCCATCATCGGGCGGATGGTGCCCTGGCTGATGCGCCCTACACCAATGCGGCCGACGAACGAAGAAAAATCGAGCGCCGAAATCTGGAATTGCAGCGGCGCGTTGGGGTCGCCTTCCTGGTGTGGCACGTGCTCCAGAATAGTGTTGAACAGCGCCGACATATCTGGCCCCCACTGTTCGCCCTGCCCGCCCTCCACCATGGACGACCAGCCGTTGATGCCCGAGGCATACACCACCGGGAAATCCAACTGCTCATCGGTTGCGCCGAGTTTGTCGAACAGGTCGAAAGCGGCGTTGACCACGTAGTCGGGGCGCGCGCCGGGCTTGTCCACCTTGTTGACCACCAGAATGGGTTTAAGGCCCAGCGCCAACGCCTTCTTGGTGACAAAGCGGGTTTGCGGCATGGGGCCTTCCTGTGCGTCGATCAGCAGCAGCACGCCGTCAACCATCGACAGCGCGCGCTCGACCTCACCGCCAAAGTCCGCGTGTCCGGGGGTGTCGACGATGTTGATGTGCGTGCCCTGCCAGGTGACGGCGCAGTTCTTGGCCAGAATCGTGATGCCACGCTCTTTTTCGATGGCATTGTTGTCCATCACGGTATCGACGATTTTTTCGTGCTGGGCAAAGGTGCCCGACTGGCGCAGCAATTGATCGACCATGGTGGTCTTGCCATGGTCAACGTGGGCAATGATGGCGATGTTTCGGATCTGTTTCGTGCTCATGGTTTACTTTCTGCTAACTGTTCAATCGGTGGCGCTCGATCAGCGCCGTTTGGGCCTGGCTTTGCCCCACTTCCAGAGGACTTAGTAGCCGCCCCGGTATCAATTCACCGCACCGGACGTGGCCGGTACCCAAAAAAGCGCGCGGCTGCTGTGCATACACCGCTACCTGCGCGCAATCATTCCAAACGCCACGGCGGCGCAAGCCACTCAGAAAGCGGCCTGCATCCTCGGCACCCAGCACCACTTCGGAGTCGCCTGCAAGCAGGCTTTCCGCCGGCAACAGGCACGCCATGCGTTGCTCTTCGTCCATGGCCTCCAGCGCCGCCAAGGTTACGCACTGGCTCTGGTCAAAGTCGCCGGTGCCGGTGCGCCGCAGGGCACTCAAGTGCGCGCCGCAACCCAATGCTTCGCCCAGGTCTTCGCCGAGCGTGCGGATATAGGTTCCCTTGCTGCACTTCACCCGCAAACGGATCTCGGGCGGCACCTGGTCCAGTTTGGACTCCAGCACCGTCAAGGCATAAATCGTCACGGCGCGTGCGGCGCGCTCCACTTCCTGGCCGGCACGCGCGTACTCGTACAAGGCCTTGCCATCCTTCTTCAAGGCGCTGTACATCGGCGGTGTTTGCGCAATCGGCCCGGTCAGGGCCTGCACTGCGCCGTCCAGCTGCGCAGGCGTCACGTGAACCGCGCGCTCGCT
>CAIPBW010000269.1 GCA_903863395.1 uncultured beta proteobacterium | reverse complement strand
CTTGGTCACATAGCGGCGGTCGTAGTGGATGCGGTGGCCGTTGAAGGTGAGCGCCGAGTAGCGGAAAAGCAGCACATCGTCGGGCCGAATTTCGCGCACCCAGCTTGCGTTGGTGGGCGTTGGTTGACTTGCTGCTGCGGGCTCGCCGGGCTGCGGCAGGTCGCGGTAAACGATGTCGTGAAACTCTTCAATTGCCAGTTGACCCTCCGCGCGAATATCGTGACGCACTTTTACGAACACCAGTGGGCCGGTGCGCCCGTCCTTCTGCCGCACCTCGGCAATGGTGGATGTTCGGCTGATGTTCTGGCCCGCACGAATCGCTTGCAGGAAGCGCATCTGGCTGCCCGCCCACATGCGCCGGGGCAACGGAACCGGGGGCAAGAAGCCACCGCGCTTGGCGTGCCCGTCGGGCCCCAGGTCGGATTGCTTGTGCAGCGGCAAGAAATACAACCAGTGCCAGCAAGGGGGCACTTCGTCGCCCATGTCCATGGGCGCGTCACTTCGATCCAGCGTAGCGCTCAATGCCCGCAAGGGCGCAAGCGTGACCACATCGTGAACCACCTCAGAACGGCCAATCCAGCTTTCAAGATGCGCAATGTCGATGTCCATAGTTGCCTGCTGATCAAAAGTTTGCCCCCCACGCCGTCAAAGTGTACGACTGCCGAAGGCAGGCAGATTGGCAACGCCACCGAGTGGGATGCAACTTCCGTGGGCACCCAGTGCGGCGGGTAAGAATTCAGGCGTTGACTATGTACTGCGTGGCCGATACGCGGGGCCAAGGTACTGCGGCGCGCAAGGCTGATCAAGTCTTTTGAACGAGGTGGCTATTCTTGACAATCACCTTGTCGGCGGTTGCCTGAATTTGGCTGCGAAGTTCGGCCTCCTGAATCCCGGCGGCCAGCTCACGCACGGCGATTGCGATCAGGATCTGGCTCGTGGGGCGCTTTCCCCATTCAGGGTCTTCCCAGTGTCCATGAAACCAGTCTGTAAGGCGAAGGATGAAGTCCAGCGCGGTTTTCGAAAGCATAATTTTCTCCAGAAGTGACGAAGTGCCGGATTGCTTTGGAACAGTCGCCTGTCGCCGCAAAAGTGCGGAGAGTGAAGGTATGCATGGTGCAAAAGTGGTTTGCTAAACACCTTGGATTTATTGCTTCCATGGCACGCATCGTGGTTATCCGGGGAACTGACGACAATAGGGTCTCGTTTAGACATTTGTGGACCCAAGATACTCGAGGCCTCTAACAATGGTGTTTGCTCTCATCGCGCTGGCAGGCTTATGGGCCGGGCTGCAGAATTCGTTGGCGGGTGGTGGGTCGTTTGTGACTCTGCCGGTTCTCATTCTTTCGGGCTTGAGCCCGTTGGCGGCAAACATCACGTCAACGGTTGCCTTGTTTCCGGGGCAGGTTAGCGCGGGCTTTGCCGGGCGCCGTCTTGTTAGCGGCGCGGGGCGTCTGCCGTTTCGGGCTTTATTTCTTGTCAGTATTGCGGGGGGTGCGGTGGGCGGGCTGTTGCTGCTCAACACACCGGCTTCGATGTTCTCCCGACTGGTGCCATGGCTGGTGCTGTTCGCCACCACCGTGTTTGCCTGGGGCAGTTTCAGAGAAAAGCCGCTGGACTCCCATGCCCACCTGGGTCCGGTGGGGGCTGGTGTTGCGCAGTTTTTTATAGCCATCTATGGCGGCTACTTTGGCGGCGGCATCGGGTTCCTGATGCTCGCAGCGCTCACCTTGGCGGGATTGCCGACGCGCAACGCCGGGGCAACCAAGAATGTGCTGGCTGCGGTGATGAATGCTTCGGCCGTGGCGCTATTCATTGCCTCGCCGGAAGTGCATTGGATGGAGGTAGTCGCACTCGGATCGGGATCACTTGTGGGGGGCTTGTGCGGGACATGGGCGCTGCACCGGGTCAACGAGAAGGTGCTTCGCATGGTGATTGTCGGCATTGGCGTCTGCCTGACTGTCGGGCTGTTCTTGAAGCCTGTTTGAATTCAGGACATGGACGCGCGAGAGCGTTCCCGAGAACGCCTATGGGATAGCAGCCGAGTTCGACCTCGGGTCAGCATCACAAGTCCGTGCGCGTGGTTCCGGCAAAGTTCAGGATGTAATCGGCACCAAAGACTTGCGAGGGCGTGCGATAGCCGGGTTGTGCTTCGCCATGGGCAACGCGCTTGGCAATATCCCATGCCGTGAGCGCCGTGAGTGCGTAGCCTTCAATCGTGTCAAGCCGTGCAGTTGCCGTCTGGCCACTGGCGTTGCGCACTTCGCCCCAGAGGTGCGATGCCCCGCGCCTGCGCTGCTCGGCGTTGGGGCCGGCCGGGCCGCTGTCGATTTGCTTTTTGAGCAAGCCTTGCACGAAACCGGACCCCATCACCCCACCGAGGTAGCGCGAGGCCTTGGCCATCCAGCGCATACCAGCCGGCGCGGCCATGAACACTTCAATATTCGCAATGGCGGTTGACACCCACGCGGTGGACACGTCGCCCCACGGAATGCAGATGGTGGTGACCGGCCCCTTGCCGAAGTCGATTTGACGGGTGGCCGATGCGGCTGGCACGGCCAGCAACTTGCCACCGCGTCGAACCATTCCGCCACGGTGCAGGTTCTCCACCATGGTCGTAGCGGTGCCATGCGATGGTTGGCCGATGGCCTGAAACGCAAGCGTCAAGTAGGTGGCGTCGGGCAGGCGGCGCTTCAAGTGTGCCGCCAGGCAATCGCTGGGCACCACGTCGAACCCGGTTCCGGGCATCAGCATGACTGCGGCTTTTCTTGCCTTGGAGCCCATCAGTGCCAGGGCCTCAAACACGTCAATCTCGCCAGTGATGTCAAGGTAGTGGACGCCGGCCTTGATGCAGCCCTCGGCCATCGGTTTGGCGGTTCGGGAAAACGGGCCAGCGCAGTTGAGCACCACCGCTACATCCTTCAGGTTGTTGGCGATGGCGTCGGGGTCATCCAGGGCAAAGGCGCGCATCGGCAATTGGTGCAGCTTGGCCAGCGCAGCAAGCTTGCCTTCGGAGCGACCGCCGAGGATGGGTTTGGCACCCTCCTTGAGCGCAAGCTCGATGATGAGTTCTGCCGTGTAGCCGTTTGCACCGTAAATGAGGATCATGGTTTTGTTCCAGTGGTCGCCCACTTTACGCCACCTTGCCAGAACCCACTATTGAAATGGTGCCATTGCCCCCAAACTACCCTGGCGCTGCACAGCAATTGCACAGCCTGCTACAGTTTCCCGCTCCCGGACAACCCATTCACCAGAAAGACCATCCATGTTATTTGAATCCTATGCCTTGGGCAGTACGCATCTGGCCAACCGCACCGTCATGGCACCCATGACCCGCAGTCGTGCAACCCAGAACAGCGCGCCCAACGCCCTCATCGCCCAGTACTACGAACAGCGCGCAACGGCGGGTTTGATCGTGACCGAGGGCACCTCGCCATCGCCTAACGGAGTTGGGTATGCGCGGATTCCGGGCCTCTATAACGACGTACAGGTGCAAGCCTGGCGAGAGGTGACCGACGCGGTGCACAAGGCTGGTGGCAAGATATTTGTGCAGCTCATGCACACCGGTCGCGTATCGCACCAGAACAACCTTCCTGCGGGTGCTCGCGTGGTGGGGCCCAGCCCGGAGGTGTGCCCCGGTGAAATGTGGACCGACGCCGCTGGCATGCAGCCTCACACGGCCCCTTCAGTCTTGTCCGAGGCCGACATTGCCAAGACCGTTGAAGAATTTGCTGCCTCCGCCAAGCTGGCCGTCAAGGCCGGGTTTGATGGCATTGAGCTGCACGCAGCCAACGGCTATCTGCTGGAGCAGTTCCTCAACCCCAACGTCAACAAGCGCTCAGACGGCTACGGCGGAAGTGCCCAGGCGCGCAACCGCTTGGTACTGGAAGTTGCGCACGCATGCGTCAAGGCGATTGGGGCCGACAAGGTGGGCATTCGGATTTCTCCGTACGGCGTGTTTAACGGCACCGGAGCGTTTGACGGTGTTGAAGAGCAGTTTCTGGCGCTGACCGCCAAGCTGTCCGACATGGGGTTGGTCTATCTGCACCTGGTGGACCATTCCGCCATGGGCGCGCCGCCCGTGCCTGCCGAGTTCAAGCAAAAGCTGCGCGCCGCATTTGCCCGAACCTTTATTGCCGTCGGCGGATTTGACGCCCAGAGCGCCGAAAAAGCTTTGCAGGCCAAGGAAGCCGACCTGATTGCATTTGGGCGCCCCTTCATCTCCAACCCCGATCTGGTGGCGCGCATGAAGGCCGGCGCGAGCGTGATTGCGCCAGACATGAGCACGTTCTACACGCCCGGCGAAAAAGGCTACACCGACTACCCGGCGCTGGCTGCGTAGGCGGGTTGTGCTGCAAGGCATGGCTTCCAGCACTAACAAACCACTGTTAACGCCCAGAAAGACAAAAGCCTCCACGTGGGAGGCTTTTGAAAGCAACGAGTTTTCGCCTCTGGCCTGTTGTGTGGTGTGGTCAAGCGCGTTGGGTTTTTGCCCCTGAGTGTCCCGCCAGTGTCCCGGGTGTTGCGGGGGGAAATTGAGGGAGCCGGGACTCTAGCGGAGGTTGAAGCGATCGTTTGACTTGGTAAGGAATTTACCTTACCATCCACGAATACAAGGAGCTTAGCCATGTCAGTCATTCACGAAGTTGCCACAGTCACCTCCAAAGGGCAAATTACGTTGCCCAAACCGATTCGACAAGCGCTGAGTATTGATTTTGGCAGCAAGGTCGCATTTGACTTGCGTGGTTCTAAGGTGATCGTCAGCCGTGTAGAAGATGCACCACACGAAGACCCAGCCATTGCGAGTTTCTTATCGCTTCTGGAAAAGGACATCGAGCGCGGGCAGCACATTGCTTCTTTGCCGCAAGACCTGGTGAAGTCCATGCTGGCGGCGCTCAAACGGCCCGTTGATCTGACAGCAGAGATTGAAGGCAACGTGGCGCTGTGATGCAACGCAATGGATGGAACCTGCTTTTTCACGAGTGCTTGATCGAGCAACTGCGAAAGCTTGATGCTGCTGCGCAGCGCGCCAAAGCGCAGGACCCCAAGGGGTTCGAGCCCAACGCCAACGTGAAGCTATTTAATGCACTGTCACAGTTGATGCTGCAGGTGGTACCCGGTGACCCTAATCGCGAGGAGTATCGGCAGGGCAATACGATGGGAAGCGCTTTTCGGCATTGGCGGCGGG
>CAIPBW010000268.1 GCA_903863395.1 uncultured beta proteobacterium | reverse complement strand
TAGCGTTGCAGGCGCACGTCGTCCGACCAGAAGTTGGCCGCCAATCCGGCCTTTTGCTTGAGGTGCGCCATGAAGGTGCGCGCGTCGGGCAACTGCTCCCACACCTGCGGCAAGAACGTGCTGCGGTGCTGCCCGGCGCTGAAGATCACTCCGTCCACCAACGGGCGCAACTGGGCAAGCGCATCGGCTTCGCCACTAAAGCGCATGTCTTGCGCGGCGCTGAGCAACGAGACTTCCACGCGCGTGCGCGCCAGCTCGGCCAGCGTCAGCGGCGCAAAGCGTGGGTCGTGAAAGGCCGCTGCCTGCGCATTGGCACGCACGTCCTGCTCCAGCGCGCGGTGCGCCTGCAGCGATCCAATGCAGCCGCGCAGCGCGCCGTTTTGGGTCAGCGTGACAAAGGTGGCCCCAGGCTGCGCCAAGGCCGGGTGGGCCGGTTCGCTCTGGAGCGCCTGCCCCCACTGCGCGGCAATGGCGTTGCGCGCACGCACCAGCAGCGCTGCACCGGGATCGGCGCTGGCGGTGGCAGGCGCGCCCTCGTAGAGCGCAAAGGTGGCGTAGCCCACCACGCGGGCTTTGTCGCCCGCCGTATCGCCCGAGTTGCACTGCGCAATGCGCTCGATGCGCAAGCCGCGCTGGCGCGCCACCGCCAACAAGGCGTTGATCGGCAGGGCGCCGCAGGCTTGGTCAAAACTGGTGAGTTGGTCCAGCGCCAGAATGTGCGCGGCGGTGTCGCCATCGATGCGCTGCGCCTGGGCGTAGTCGTGGTAGTGCGACAAGTCCGAGCTGATCAGGATCAGCGTTTCGGGCCCACCCCACAGGCGCTCGATCACCTGCGCCACCTCAAGCGCACCCACGCGCCCTACCGCCAGCGGCACCAGCGTAAACGCGCCCAGCACGCTCTGCAGAAACGGCAACTGCACCTCCAGCGAATGCTCCTGCGCATGGGCTGCGTCGCTGGCCACCACCTGCGGCAGGTCGGCCAGCGCATCCAGCGCAGCGCGGTCAATCGGTATGCTGCCCAGCGGCGTGGCAAACGCCTGCACCGTGGGCGCCGCCAGCCCGTTGACCGCAACCCGGTGGCACGGCCCGAGCAACACCACGCGCCGGATGCGCGCCGCCTGTGCCGCCAGCAGGCCATAGCCCTTGCCCGCCGTAGCGCCGGAATAGATATACCCCGCATGCGGCACGATCAGCGCCTTGAGCCGGTCCACATCAGGGGTGGGCGCAGGCGCGCCCGCAAGATAACGCGCAAGCAGATCGCGCAGAACGCCAGCGTCGCCCGGATAAAACTGCCCGGCCACGGCCGGTAGGCGTTGGGTGGTGACAGTATTCATGTGCATTCGTCCCTGTAAGTACGCCACGCCGCCGGGCGTCACCGGCGTGCGATACGAAGCGCGTTGTCAGTGTAAACGCCGCCCCGACCCGGATGCAACCGCGCCCCGCTACTCCAACCCACGCCCCAGCCGCCACTGCTTGACCAGGGTGTAAATCGCGGGGATCACGGCCAGGGTCAGCACGGTGCTGGAGACCATGCCGCCGACCATGGGGGCGGCGATGCGGCTCATCACTTCGGAGCCGGTGCCGCTGCCCCACAGGATGGGCAGCAGGCCGGCCATGATGGCCACCACGGTCATCATCTTGGGGCGCACGCGCTCTACCGCCCCTTCCATCACGGCGGCGTACAGGTCGGCTGCGCCGGGTGCGCGGCCCTCAAGCTGGCAACGCGCCTTGGTGGCCTCCCAGGCATGGTCGAGGTAGATCAGCATGATCACGCCGGTCTCGGCGGCCACTCCGGCCAATGCGATAAAGCCCACCGCCACTGCCACCGACAGGTTGTAATGCAGCAGCCACATCAACCAGACGCCGCCCACCAGCGCAAATGGCACCGAGAGCATGACGATCAGCGTTTCGGTGATGCGCCGGAAGTTGAGGTAGAGCAGCACAAAGATGGTCAGCAGCGTGACCGGCACCACCACTTTCATGCGCTCGGTGGCGCGCTCCATGTACTCGAACTGGCCGCTCCAGGTGACGTAGTAGCCCGGCGGAAATTTCACCTGCGCGGCCACGGCCTGCTTGGCGTCTTTCACATAGCCGCCAATGTCGCGCTCGCGGATGTCGATGTAGATGTAGGCCGACAGCAGCGCGTTTTCGGTGCGGATGCCGGGCGTGCCCTTGGCCAGCGTCACCTGAGCCAGTTGGCCCAGCGGCACCATGGCCCCGTCCATGGTGGGCACCAGCACCTCGCGCGCAATCTGCTGCGGGTTGCTGCGCAGCTCGCGCGGGTAGCGCAGCGTCACGCCATAGCGCTCGCGCCCCTCTACGGTAGTGGTGACCATCTCGCCGCCCAGCGCGCTGCCAACCACGTCCATCAAATCGCCCACGGCCAGGCCGTAGCGTGCCAGTTGGGTGCGGTCGGGGTCGATGTTGAGATAAAAGCCGCCGGTGATGCGCTCGGCAAAGGCGCTGGTGGTGCCGGGCACGGTCTTCACCACCGCCTCGATCTGGCGGGCAAGTTGCTCCATCTGCTCCAGGTCCTTGCCAAACACCTTGATGCCAATGGGCGTGCGAATGCCAGTGGAAAGCATGTCGGTGCGCGCCTTGATCGGCATGGTCCACGAATTGGCAACACCCGGAAACTGC
>CAIPBW010000267.1 GCA_903863395.1 uncultured beta proteobacterium | reverse complement strand
GTTTGCTTTGCAGCAAGCCCTCGTTCCACAGCCATTCGCGCAGGCCTTGCACCAAGGCGGGGTCTTCGGCCCAGCGCTCGCTCAGAAGGTCGCGCACGCCATCAAGCACTGCCGCCACGGTAGAAAAGTCCGCCAGCTTGTCCTGCCCCTCCTGCACCACGGGCGCGGGCAGCACATAGGCCAGGGCTTCCTGCGCCGGTACCAGATGGGGGTTGTTGAACAACGCGTCGGCCAGCGGCTCCAGGCCCGCCTCGCGCGCCAACTGGCCCTTGGTGCGGCGCTTGAGTTTGAACGGAAGGTAGATGTCTTCCAGTGCCTGCTTGGTTGCGGCGGCGTCGATGGCGGCGCGCAACTCCGGGGTCAATCGGCCCTGCTCTTCAATTGCCTTGCACACCACGATGCGGCGTTCGGCAAGCTCGCGCAAGTACGCCAAGCGGGCTTCGAGTTCGCGCAGCGCAATGTCGTCCAGGCCCCCTGTGGCTTCCTTGCGGTAGCGGGCAATAAAGGGCACGGTAGCCCCGGTATCGAGCAACTCCACGGCGGCTTGTACCTGGGCCGCACGGGCACTGATTTCCTGCGCAATCTGCGCGATGATGTCTTGCATGAAAAACTGAGAGATGAAAAACAGGGCGCGAGTGTGCCACAGCGGCTTACAAAGCCTTGTGAACCACCGCACCCTTGAACAGATACGGCAGCCGCGGGCCAACGACTTCGGCCACGCCGCCCTTGTCTTCCACGCTGATGGCCAGTTGCAGCACGCCTGTCAGGTCAGCCTCCTTCACCGGCAGGCGCAGCGTGTCGAGCCGCGCAGCCAGTACCCCCAGCGAGCGCGGCCTGTCGTTGGCTGACAGTGCCCAAAGCTGCATGCTGTCTTCGCGGCCTTCGGCCACAGCGTTCAGGCGCTGCACTTGCAACGCACCATCCTGCGGGTCCAGCGTTACCAGGAGCGCGGGTGCATTCTGCGCGTCGGTCAGCACGGCGATGTAGCGGATATGGGGCACCTGCTGCACCTGCGTCTGCAGGTGCTGTATCTGAGCCTTGAACTGCTCGAACATGCTCACACCGGTGGTTGCGGCTATGAGCATCAGCACGGCAAAAAAAATGGTGGCTGCACGCCACCAGGGACTCACAGTACGGTTGGGTTCGGTCACGTGTGCACTACTCCAGTTGGGTTTGCGTCTGATTCTATGCGCTGGCCCCCACCGGTGCAGTAGTATTGCGGCTCCGCGCTACATCCCGAGTCCCCACACCATGGCCCGCATTCTTATTCTGTATTCCACCACCGACGGCCAGACCCTGCGCATTTGCCAGCGCCTGCAAGCCGTGGTGCAACCCTTGGGCCATGAGGCCACCGTCTTGCCGATTGACCAAAGCGCACAGGTCGATCTGGCGGGGTTTGACAAGATCGTGGTCGGTGCCAGCATCCGCTACGGCAAGCATTCGCCCATCGTGTTTGAGTTTGCGCGGCGCAACCAGGCCTTGCTCGACACCAAGCCCAACGCGTTCTTTACCGTCAACGTGGTGGCACGCAAGCCCGAGAAGAACGAGCCCGCCACCAACCCCTATATGCGCAAGTTCCTGAAACTCTCGGCCTGGACGCCGCGCGAGTTGGGCGTGTTTGCCGGCAAAATCGATTACCCCAAGTACGACACCGTGGACCGCATGGTCATCCGCTTCATCATGTGGATGACCAAGGGGCCCACCCAGCCTGACGCCGTGGTTGAATTTACCGACTGGGCCAAGGTCGAGGCCTTTGGCCACGTGGTCGCGCAGATGCAATAGCGCAGTTGAGAGCGCCGGGCTCAGGCCTGCAGCGTGCGGTTGCGCCCTTCCTGCTTGGCGCGGTACAGCGCCGCATCGGCGCGCGCCACCGTCTCCTGGATCGGTGCGCCGCTCTGGTGCGCCGCAATGCCCGCCGAAAACGTAACCTGCAGTTCGGGATGGTCGGCCCAGATGTGGGCATGCGCAAAGTTGGTACGCAAGCGCTCTACCGCCAGAACTGCATCAGCCACCGAGGTCTCGGGCATGAGCAGGATGAACTCCTCGCCACCCCAGCGCGCCAGGATGTCGGGCCCGCGCAGCGCGGGAACTGCATGGCTGGCAAACAAGCGCAGCACCTTGTCGCCCGCAGCGTGGCCGTAGGTGTCGTTGATGCGCTTGAAGTGGTCAATGTCGAGCATGCAGATGCAAGGCGGCACCTTGTCGCGCTTGGCGCGCCGCCCTTCGTACTCCATCATCTCCAACGCATGGCGGCGGTTGGGCAACAAGGTCAGTTCGTCCTGGCGCGCCAGCAGTTCATTGCGCTCCAGCGCCAGGCGCAGCTCGCGCTTTTGCACGCGCAACTGCTCGCGCAGTGCGCTCAGGCGCGCCGCCATTTCTCCGGTCATGGTAAACACCACCGCGCAGCCGACGAAGATGATGGCCTCGGGGTGCACATCGTTGCCTTCAAGGTGCAACTGCAGCGACAGCACCATGGCCACCGCCTGCATCGCCACGGCAAAGCCGCCAAGCTGGCGGCACATGCGTGGCGTGAGCGTAAAGGCACCAAACACCAACACCAGCGGTGTAACGATCAACAGCGAGGCGCGCAGACTTGGCGTGAGCACGTAGCACATCGCCAGTATCCCCAGGGCAAAAGCCATTTGCTGTGCCGTCATGGCGGGGTCATTGAAGTGCCGGTTCCAGCCCGCGCGCATGACCACAAAGAAAGTTGCCAGCCCTACGATGGCCGTGGCGCGGATCAGCAGCGCATGCTCGGCCGTGATCAGGCCCACCGTCACCGAATACGCCTGCAGCAACAGCAGCACCGTGTACACGCCCGAGGTCAGGCACCAGAAACGCAGGCAGACGCGCTGGTAGCCGTCGCGCCCGAGCAGCCAGACCAGTCTGGGTTGGGCAACGGGAGCGATCTGGTCCATGGTCAGTGCGTGGCCAGGGCAGCGGCGCTCAGGCGCGCAGTGCCTTCCTTAACTCCACGCCCAACTCGGGCTTGTGCGCAAACGGATCGGTGGGGTTGCGCGCCTGCAGGATGTCTTCCAGCCGGGTCTGCACCGAACCAATCGATTTGGGGTGGCTGTAGATGTAAAACCGGTTGGCAGCCACGGCGTCAAACACCATCTGCGCCACTTCCACCGCCGTGACCTTGCCGCTGCCCACGGCTTTGTCGCTCATGGCCTGGCCAATCAGTTGACTGCGGGTGGGTTTGACGCCGGGCTGCTTGTAGGCATCGGGCCGGTTGCGGTGGCTCTGGCTGATGCCGGTGGGCACAAAAAACGGGCACAGCACACTGGCGCTGATCTGCTCGGTCACCAGCGCCAGATCCTGGTACAGGGTTTCGCTCAAGGCCACGACGGCGTGCTTGCTCACGTTGTACACGCCCATATTGGGAGCGTTAAGCAGGCCCGCCATGCTGGCGGTGTTGACGATGTGGCCACGGTAATCGGGGTCCTGGGCGGCGGCTTGCAGCATCATGGGCGTGAACACGCGCACGCCGTGGGCCACGCCCATCAGGTTGACGCCAATCACCCACTCCCAGTCGGTCAGGGTGTTCTCCCAGATCAGGCCCCCTGCCCCCACCCCGGCGTTGTTGAAGACAAAGTGCGGTGCGCCAAAGCGCGCCAGCGTGGCCGCACCCAGCGCCTCGACCTCGGCGGCCCTGGACACATCCACCCGCATGCCCAGCACGGCCGCACCGGCAGCCTGGACTTCGGCCACGGCCTTGTCGAGCGCGTCCTGCTGCACGTCGGCCAGCACCAGATTCATGCCACGCGCAGCAGCAATGCGGGCACACTCCAGCCCAAAGCCCGAGCCCGCGCCCGTGAACACGGCGGTCTTGCCTTTGAAGTCGGTAATCATGGAATGTGCCTTTCGTTCAGATCAACTTGACCAGCTGCTTGCCAAAATTCTTGCCCTTGAGCAGGCCCAAAAAGGCTTCGGGTGCGGCCGCCAGCCCCTGCGCCACAGACTCGCGCGCACGCAGCTTGCCGCTGGCGACCAGCGCGCCGAGTTCGGCCAGCGCCTCGGGCCACACTTCCATGTGCTCGCTGACGATAAAGCCCTGCACCAGAAGGCGCTGCATCAGGATCAGCGCGGGGTAGCTCATCGGCAGCGGCGCGCCGTCGTACCCGGCAATCATGCCGCACACGGCAATGCGGCCAAAGGCGTTCATGCGCGGCATCACGGCGTCAAGCACCATGCCGCCCACGTTTTCAAAATACCCGTCAATGCCATCCGGGCAGACCGCCGCCAGCGCCTTGGACAGCGAGTGTGCGTTGTCGTAAAGCTTGTAGTCGATGCAGGCGTCAAAGCCGAGTTCGTCCACCGCGTAGGCGCATTTGTCGGGGCCGCCGGCAATACCCACGGTGCGGCAGCCTCGCGCCTTGCTCAGGGCGCCAAAGGCACTACCCACGGCACCTGCGGCGGCACTCACGACCATGGTATGGCCCGGCTGCGGCTGGCAAATCTTGACCAGCCCGTACCAGGCCGTCACGCCGGGCATGCCCACGGCACCAAGGTAGGCGCTCAAAGGGATGTGCGTGGTGTCCACCTTGCGCAGGGCACCCACTTGGGTTGCGTCTGCCACGCTGTATTCCTGCCAGCCACCCATGCCCACTACCTTGTCGCCCACGGCAAAGCGCGGGTGACGGGACGCGACTACCTCGCCAACCGTGCCGCCCTGCATGGTCTGACCCAGGGGCTGTGGCTGGGCGTAGCTCTTGGCGTCGTTCATGCGCCCGCGCATGTAGGGGTCCAGACTCAGGTAGTGGTGGCGCACCAGCACCTGGCCGTCCTGCAGCGCTGCGGTCTCACTGGTGACGGCCTTGAAGTTGCTGGTCTGGGCCTGCCCGACCGGGCGGTTGTCGAGAAGAATTTGGTGGTTGACGGGCATGGTGGTGGTTCCTCGGGGTTGCTGTTGTTGTCTTGGCTACCAGCGCAATGTAAACCGGCACCGATTAATCGGTGCGTATGGGGTCTTGTGCGACGTTGAGCGCGTGGCTGCTCTTGACGCCGGTGGGCAGCCGTTTGACAAACTTGAAGGTGCCGGTGGCGTGCGCGCAGGCGCGCCCGGCGCTGTCGTACACGGTGGACTGGGTAAAGGCCAGGGTCGCGCTCAGGTGCAGCAGCGTGCCACGCGCCACCAGCGCACCTTGCGCGGGTTGCATGAAGCTGGTCTTCATCTCGATCGTCACGATGCCCACGTCGGGCTGCTTGCTGCGCGCCGCCGTGGCCATGGAGACATCGAGCAAGGTCATGAGCGCGCCGCCGTGCGTCACCGAAAACGAGTTCAGGTGCTCGGGCTTGGGCGTGTAATGGATTTCAGAGTGGCCGTTGTCAAACGCGACCAGTTCAAACCCCAAATGGCGGACAAACGGGATCTCGACCCCAAAGCCCACCACCCGGTCCCAGCCGCCGTCAACCACCGGTCACCACGCTCACGCCGCCATCGACCGCCAGCCATTGGCCGGTGATGTGCTTGCCTGCGTCGGAGGCAAACAGCAGGCACACGCCCTTGAGGTCTTCGTCGTCGCCCAGGCGCTTGAGCGGCGCACCCGCTGCCAGCCGTTCTTCGCCCAGTGCCTTGAGCGTGCCCGCCGTCATCTTGCTCGGGAAGAAGCCCGGGCAGATGGCGTTGACCGTGATGTTGTAGCGGCCCCATTCGGCGCCGAGCGTGCGCGTGAAGTTGATGACCGCACCCTTGGAGGTGTTGTAGGCAATGGTTTGCAGCCCGGCCGGGTTGCCGTTGAGCCCGGCGATGGACGCCACATTGATGATGCGCCCGCTGCGCCGCGCAATCATGCTGCGCTTGGCAATCGCCTGGCTGAGCAAAAAGTAGCCGCGCACGTTGAGGTTCATCACCTTGTCCCAGGCGTCGATGGGGTGGCTCTCGGCCGGCGCGCCCCAGGTGGCACCGGCGTTGTTGACCAGAATGTCCACGTCGCCCATGCGCTGCAGGGTCTCGTCGGCCAGGCGCTCGATCTCGCTGTCCTTGGCGCAGTCGGCGGCACACCAGCGCGCATCGATACCG
>CAIPBW010000266.1 GCA_903863395.1 uncultured beta proteobacterium | reverse complement strand
TCACTGCGAGGCCGCAGGCCGTGGCAGTCCATGGCTTGCGATGCCTCCGCCGTCACTGCGAGCGCAGCGCGGCAGTCCAGGCATGGATCGCCACAGGCCTTCGGCCTTCGCGATGACGCCTCTGCCGCCTTCGCGATGACGCCTCTGCCGCCTTCGTCACTGCGAGCGCAGCGCTTGCCGCTACCATGGAGGCTCCAACAAGGAGACACCCGTATGCCGGTCATCACCAATATTGAGGATTTGCGCGTTCTGGCCCAAAGGCGCGTGCCGCGCATGTTTTACGACTACGCCGACTCGGGCAGTTGGAGCGAGGGTACCTACCGCGCCAACGAGGCCGACTTCCAGAAGATCAAGTTCCGCCAGCGCGTGGCCATCAACATGGAGGGGCGCAACACCGCCAGCACCATGGTGGGCCTGCCGGTCACCATGCCGGTGGCGCTGGCACCGGTGGGCCTTACCGGCATGCAGCACGCCGATGGCGAAATTCTGGCGGCGCGCGCGGCCAAGGCCTATGGCGTGCCGTTTACGCTTTCGACCATGAGCATCTGCTCGATTGAGGACGTGGCCGCGCACACCGGCAACCATCCGTTCTGGTTTCAGGTCTACGTGATTCGCGACCGGGGTTTTATCGAGCGCCTGATCGAGCGCGCCCGCGCCGCGCACTGCTCGGCGCTGGTGCTCACGCTGGACTTGCAGATCATCGGCCAGCGCCACAAGGACATCAAGAACGGGCTGAGCGCGCCGCCGCGCACGACGCTTTCCAACGTGCTCAACATGCTGAGCAAGCCGCGCTGGGCGCTGGGCATGGCGCGCACGCCACGGCGCGTGTTTGGCAACATCATTGGCCACGTCGATGGCGTGGAGAGCATGGGCTCGCTGGGCGAATGGACGCTCAAGCAGTTCGACCCCACGCTCAACTGGGACGATGTGGCCTGGATCAAGAAACGCTGGGGCGGCAAGCTCATTCTCAAGGGCATCCAGGACGTGGAAGACGCACGCCTGGCGGTGGACGCGGGGGCCGACGCGCTGATCGTCTCCAACCACGGTGGCCGCCAGCTCGACGGTGCCGACTCCAGCATCCGCGCGCTCGCACCCATCGTGCAGGCTGTGGGCAAGCAGATCGAGGTCCATATGGACGGCGGCATCCGCAGCGGGCAGGACGTGCTCAAGGCACTGGCGCTGGGGGCCAAGGGCGTGTACATCGGCCGCGCCTACGTCTATGGGCTGGGTGCCCTGGGGCAGGCGGGTGTGACCAAGGCGCTGGAAGTCATCCACAAGGAGCTTGACACCACCATGGCGCTGTGCGGGCGCACCGATGTGCGCCAGATCGACTCCAGCATCCTGCTGCCGGGCACCTTTTGACCTGCATCAACCTTCGCGCGCAACCCGCAGCAGCGCGCGTCGGCGCGGCAATTTGGCCGCAGTAAGATGATCCGCACAACTGGAGAAACTACGATGAGCCAAACCCAAAGCGCCGCGATTCGTGCCGTTGCCCTGGTCGGGCACGGTGCAGCCGGCAAAACCAGCCTGGTGGAGAGCTTTCTGGCCGCCAGCGGAACCATCAGCAACCGGGGCACGGTCGAAAAGGGCAACACCGTTTGCGACTTTGACCCGCTGGAAAAAGAGTGGGGCCATTCGCTGCAAACGGCGCTGGTCAGCCTGCCCACGGGCGGCGTGCAGGTGCACCTGATTGACACCCCGGGCTACCCCGACTTTGCCGGCCAGTCGATTGCCGCGCTGGCGGGCGTGGACACAGCGCTGATCGTGATCAACGCGCAAACCGGCATCGAGCTTTCCACCGAGCGCATGTTCAACCTGGCCGGTGAACGCGGCCTGTGCCGCATGATCGTGATCAACAAGATTGACGCCGACAACGTGGACCTGCCCGCGCTGGTGGGCCAGATCCGCGAGCGCTTTGGCAACCAGTGCCTGCTGCTGGACCTGCCGGTGCACCACGGCCAGGAGGTGGTGGAGTTGCTCGGCCACGCCGATGGCGAGAGCGACTTTGCCTCGGTAGCCGCAGCGCACCGCAGCCTGATCGACCAGATCGTGGAGGAAGACGAAGACCTGATGGCACGCTACCTTGAAGACGGTGCCGACCCCAGCCTGCAGGAGTTGCACGCGCCGTTTGAGGCGGCTTTGCGCTCGGGCCACCTGATTCCGATTCTGTTTGTCTCGGCCAAGACCGGCGCGGGCGTGCCGCAATTGCTGGACGCCCTGGCCAAACTCGCGCCCAACCCGGCTGAGGGCAACCCGCCGCCGTTCTACAAGGGCGAACCCGACGAAGAGCCGCAAGCCTTTGATGCCCAACCCGACGACGCCCTGCACGTGCTGGCCCATGTGTTCAAGGTGGTGATGGACCCGTTCATTGGCAAACTTGGCGTCTTTCGCGTGCACCAGGGCACGGTGCGCAAGGATGCGCAACTGTTTGTTGGCTCGGGCAAGCGCCCGTTCAAGGTGGCGCACCTGTACCGGCTGCAGGGCAAGGAATACATCGAAGTGCCCAGCCTCGTGCCCGGCGACATTGGCGCGGTGGCCAAGGTGGACGAGATCGAATTTGACTGCGTGCTGCACGACTCGCACGACGAGGACCACATCCACCTCAAGCCGCTGCAGTTTCCGCTGCCGATGCAGGGCCTGGCGGTGCAGACGCGGCGCAAGAGCGACGAGCACCGGCTGTTTGACATCCTGCACCGGCTCGAACTTGAAGACCCCTGCTTCAAGGTGGAGCGCCACCCCAGCACCAACGAGACCGTGATCCGGGGCCTGGGCGAAATGCACCTGCGCGCCAAGCTGGCACGCATGCAGCAACAGTTCAAGCTCGAACTCGACACCAGCCCGCCGCAAATCGCCTACCGCGAAACCATCACCCAAGGTGCCGAAGGCCACTGCCGCCACAAGAAGCAAAGCGGTGGCGCCGGCCAGTTTGGCGAAGTGATGCTGCGCATCGAGCCACTGGAACGCGGTGCCGGTTTTGAGTTTGTCGATGTGGTCAAGGGCGGTGCCATTCCGGGCGTGTTCATGGCCGCCGTGGAAAAGGGCGTGCGCCAGGCGCTGCTCGATGGCGTGGTGGCGGGCTTTCCGGTGCACGACCTGCGCGTGACGGTGCACGACGGCAAGACCCACGCGGTGGACGGCAAGGACATCGCCTTCACCCAGGCCGGGCGCAAAGCCACCATGGAAGCGGTGCGCAATGCGCGCCCGATTGTGCTCGAGCCCCTGGTCAACATCGAAGTGGTGGCGCCCGAAGCCGCCATTGGCGACCTGACCGGCGACCTGGCCTCCAAGCGCGGCCACGTTACCGGCACGCAGCCGCGTCCGGCCAACACGGTGGCCATCAGCGGGCAGATTCCGCTGGCCGAGCTGGACGACTACCAGGGCCGATTGAAGTCGCTTACTGCCGGGCAGGGCTCGTACTCCATCGAGTTCTCGCACTACGCGCCGGTGCCGGCGCAAACCCAGGCGCAACTGATGGCCGCGCACAAGGTGGTCAACGTCGACGACGAGTAAGCCCGAAAGCGGCTGCCACAGCCCAGCCATGTTGCGCCGCATCGCCCACCTCGACATGGACGCGTTTTACGCGTCGGTCGAGTTGCTGCGCTACCCGCAGCTCAAGGGCATGCCGGTGGTGATTGGCGGTGGGCGCGCCAACATTGCCCAGGCGCTGGAGCAGTTGCGCTTGACCGCAGCGCAGGACGACCCCGACCAGCCCTGGGACGCGCAAGCCCAGCGCGATGCGCTGCGCCGCATCCCGCTGACTGCCTTTGCGCGCCTGGCGGGGTACACCGGGCGCGGTGTGATTACCACCGCCACCTACGCCGCGCGCCAGTTCGGGGTGGGCTCGGCCATGGGGCTGATGAAGGCCGCCAAGCTGTGCCCGCAGGCGATCCTGCTGCCGGTGGACTTTGACGAATACCGCAAGTACTCGCGCAAGTTCAAGAGCCTCATCACCGAGATTGCGCCGCTGATGGAAGACCGTGGCATTGACGAGGTCTACATCGACTTCACCGACGTACCCGGGGGCCAGCGCGAGGGCGGGCGGGTGCTGGCGCGCCTGATCCAGAAAGGCATTTTTGACGCCACCGGCCTGACCTGCTCGGTGGGTGTGGCACCCAACAAGCTGCTCGCCAAGATGGCCAGCGAGTTCAACAAGCCCAACGGCATCTCGATCGTGATGGAAGAAGATCTGGAAGAGAAAATCTGGCCGCTGGCGTGCCGCAAGATCAACGGCATTGGCCCCAAGGCCGAGGCCAAGCTCAAGCGCCTGGGCATTGAAACCATTGGCCAGCTTGCCCAGCGCGAACCGCTGTGGCTGATGCAGCACTTTGGCGAGCGCACCGGTGCCTGGCTGCACGCCGCTGCGCACGGCCAGGACGACCGGCCGGTGGTCACTGAAAGCGAACCCGTGAGCATGAGCCGCGAAACCACGTTTGAGCGCGACCTGCACGCCGTGCGCGACCGCGCCGAACTGGGCACCCTCTTCACCACCCTGTGCCAGCAGGTGGCCGCCGACTTGCAGCGCAAGGGCTATGTGGGCAAGACCATCGGCATCAAGCTGCGCTACGACGACTTCAAAAGCGTCACCCGCGACCTGACCGTGGACGACTACACCGACAACGCCCAAACCATTCGCCAGGTGGCCGGCCAGTGCCTCAAGCGCGCGCCCCTGACGCAGCGCCTGCGCCTGCTGGGCGTACGCGTAGGCTCGCTGCGCAAGACCAGTGATGCCTCCATGCCGCCACAAACCGCTGCGCCCTCGGACGATGCGACACAGGGCGCTATCGAGTTTGAGTTGGATGGTGGCTCGCTTGCCCGCGCGCCTTGAGCCCCTCCAAGGGCGCTTGTCAAAAGCTGCGTCCGCGTCCGCGTTACAGTTGCAGCATCGAACCATCCTTGTCGGAGATCCCCATGACCGCCCTCACCTGCTTTACGCTCAACATCAGCGACCACATTGCCCATCTGGTACTCAACAAGCCCGAGGCGATGAACACCTTGCACCCCACGTTCTGGCGCGAGCTTGACGCGGTGCTCACCGACCTGCACCGCGAGGGCGCGGCGCGCGCGCTGGTGATCAGCAGCACCGGCAAACACTTCAGCGCGGGCATGGCGCTGGAGACCTTTGCCGGCGCGATC
>CAIPBW010000265.1 GCA_903863395.1 uncultured beta proteobacterium | reverse complement strand
GTCTTGCAGGTATTGCTTCATCAGCGTGATCAGCGCGGCGCCCAGCACCGCGCCCCACAGATGGCCGGCACCACCCACCACCGCCATGAACAGGTATTCAATGCCGATGTTCAGGTTAAACGGGGTGGGGTTGACGAAGCGTTGCAGGTGCGCATAAATCCAGCCCGACAGGCTGGCCAGCAGCGCGGCCAGCACAAACACCTTGATGCGGTAGCGCGCGGTGTCCACGCCCATGCTCTCGGCCATCACGCGCCCGGACTTGAGCGAGCGGATGGCGCGCCCTTCGCGCGAGTCAAGCAGGTTGTGCAGTGCCCACAGGATAAACAGCAACACGCCCCAGGTCAGAAGCCCAAGGTCGCGCACGGTGCGCAGCGACAGGCTGCCGATGGACAGCGCGCTCACCCCCGCCATGCCGGTGTGTCCACCCAGAAACTCCAGGTTGCCAAACAGGAAGTACAGGCTCAGACCCCAGGCAATGGTGCCTAGCGGCAGGTAGTGTCCCGACAGGCGCAGCGTGACCGAACCCAGAATCCAGGCCACGCTGGCACTGAGCGCAAATCCCAGGATCAGCCCGATCCAGGGCAGCAAGGCAGAGTCAGGAGCCAGCCCGACAAACGCCGCACCCGCAGGCGCGGTGCAAAACCATGCCGAGGCATACGCGCCCAGGCCCACAAACGCAGCCTGCCCGAACGAGGTCATGCCGCCCACGCCGGTGAGCATCACCAGGCCCACCGCGACCAGCGCGTACAGGCCAATGTAGTTCAGCATGGTGATGGTGAACTCGGGCAAAAACCCCCAAACCCCCAGCAAGACAAGCACGCCCGCAAGCGTGAGCTGACGCTGCGTCATTCTTCGTCCTCAACGTGATGGCTGTGCAGCGAACGCCACCACAACACCGGAATGATCAGGGTGAATACGATCACCTCTTTGAACGCACTCGCCCAAAACGACGAGAACGACTCCAGCAGCCCCACCAGCAGCGCTCCAGCCAGGGCCAGCGGATAGCTGGTGAGACCACCGATGATGGCGGCAACAAAGCCTTTGAGGCCAATCAAAAATCCGGTGTCGTAATAGACCGTGGTCAGTGGCGCAATCAGCAAACCCGATACCCCACCTACCAGCGCCGCCAGGGCAAAGCTCAGGTCACCCGACAGTTCGGTAGGGATACCCATCAGGCGCGCGCCCACGCGGTTCATGGCGGTAGCCAACAAGGCCTTGCCAACCAGCGTTTTCTCAAAGAACAGAAACAGCGACACCACCAGCAAACTGGCCACCCCCATCACCACCAGCGACTGGCCGCTGACCGGGATGCCGCCCCAATCGAATTGCAGGTCCGAAAACGCCGTGGTGCGCGAACCCTCGGCACCAAAAAACAGCAGCCCCATGCCCACCATCACGCCGTGCAGGGCGACCGACACAATCAGCAGGGTGAGCACCGTGGCGTGCGCCAGTGGCCGGTAGGCCAAGCGGTAAATCAAGGGGCCCAGCGGGGTGATGACCAGCAGCGTGGCGCAAGTCTGCCCCAGCAGCGAGGTGGGCTTGCCAACCAGCACCAGCATGGCCGCCAGACCCGGCAACAGCAGCGCCCAGAAGGCACTTGATCGCCAGCCCACCACCACGCCGCGCTGGTGCCTGATGGCCTCCACCACCAAGGTGGCGGCAGCCAGTGCCAGCAACAGCCACAAAGTGCCGGGCGTGCGCCCTGCCTGGAGCAGGGCCATGGTCAGCGCACCGAATGCAACAAACTCGCCTTGCGGGATAAAGATCACCCGCGTGATCGAAAACACCAGCACCAGCGCCAAGGCCATGAGCGCATAGACGGCCCCGTTGACGATGCCGTCCTGGCCCAGAAGCAAGGCGATCTGACTATCCATCAGGGCTGGAACTTCCAGGCGCCGCCCTCAATCTTGACCATCACACGGGCGCGCTGGTCCAGACCCAGATGGTCTGCTGCAGACATGTTGAACACACCGTGCGCGCCGGCCACTTCCTTCACGCTCTCCAGTGCGTCACGCAGCGCAATGCGGAACTCCACCGTGCCCGGCTTGGCCTTCTTCAGGGCCGGGCCGACGGCGGCTTCCATCAGCTTGCCCGCGTCCCAGGCGTGTCCGCCAAACGTGGAGACCGAGCCCGCGCCGTTGGCTTTTTCGTACTTGGCAACGTAGTCCTGTGCCGACACCTTGAGCGGGTGGCTGGCGGGCAACTGTGCCGCTACCAACACGGGGCCCGAAGGCAGGAAGGTGCCCTCAACGTCCTTGCCGCCTACGCGCAGGAAGTCGTTGTTGGCTACGCCGTGGGTCTGGTAGAACTTGCCGGTATAGCCACGCTCCTTGAGCGCGCGTTGCGGCAGCACTGCCGGTGTGCCCGATCCGGCGATGAGCACAGCGTCGGGCTTGGCCGAAACGATCTTGAGCACTTGCCCGGTGACCGAGGTATCAGTGCGGTTGTAACGCTCGTTGGCGACGATCTGGATGTTCTTCAGTGCAGCAATCTTGCTGAACTCCTGGTACCAGCCCTCGCCATAGGCGTCGGAGAAGCCGATGAAGCCCACCGTCTTGACACCACTGTCGGCCATGTGCGAGACGATGGCCAGCGACATCATGATGTCGTTCTGCGGTGTCTTGAACACCCAGCGCTTCTTGGCGTCCTGCGGCTCGACGATGCGCGCCGAGGCAGCCATGGAAATCATGGGTGTCTGCGCTTCGGCAGCCACATCAATCATCGCCAGCGAATTGGGTGTGGTGGTGGAGCCCAGCAGCACGTCCACCTTGTGCTCGTTGATGAGCTTGCGCGCATTGGTGACCGCGGCCGTGGTGTCGGAGGCATCGTCAAGCACGATGTAGTTGATCTTCTGCCCGCCGATGGTCGCAGGCATCAGGGCAATGGTGTTCTTCTCGGGAATGCCCAGTGAAGCGGCGGGCCCGGTAGCCGATACGGTGACACCCACATTGATGTCGGCATAGACTGCCGAACTCAGCATCAGTGCGGCCAACAAGGGGAGGGTTCTTTTGTAGCTCATTGTCTGTCTCCGGTAATTAAATGGTTATGTCAATCGAATGCGGCGCGTGGGGGGCGACGGTACCGGATCAAGCCGCACGGCATCCGGATCACCCGAAATCAGGTAGGCCACCATCTTACTCAGGAGTACGCCCCCTACACCCCGGGGTTTACCAGCAAAAAGTCGGCGTTTCAGCAGCGACTTAGCCATCGTAGCGCGGGGGATCGGGGTCCTGGTCCCAGTTGCTGTCGGGTTGTGGCACCTTGAGCATCCATGACTTGACCAACTCCACGTGTTCGCGCTCCTCGTCGCGCAGTGCCAGCGCCGCCTCGCGCACGGCATCGAGCTCGGCCAGACCCGCCAGGCGGTCAAAAAAGCGCTCGGCCCGCTCCTCGTTGGCCAGTGCCATTTGCAGCACGTGCCAGGGCTTCATCAGGTAGTGCACCTGGTCCAGGGCGGCGTTTTCGGGCGCTTCAAAGCCATCAAACATGGGGGCCTGGACGAAGTACGCGGGCTGCGCGCTCCAACCCATGCTGTCCAGGATCTGGCTGGCGTGCTTGCCTTCCACCTCGGCCATTTTGCGAAACCACTGCCCCACTTCGGGGTTGTTGTGGGTTTCCATCATGTCGGCAAACTCGTTGTAGCGCTGCACCGCCTCCAACTCCATCTGCAAGGCTTGCGCCATCAGTTCATACAACGTCGCAGGCACCGCGTCGGCTGTGGGCGGGGTGGGCGCGCTCATAGCGCAAACTCCGCTTCCAGGTCGGCCACGCTGCACTTGGGGCTGCGCACCGATGCCGGGTACGGGATGCGGTCGCCCGCGTAGAGTACGCCGATGTTGAGTCCGTCGTCCTTCATCAGGCGGCGTGCGGCGCGCGCTGGGTCGTCGGTGGTGAGCACCTCGGCCGGGTGCACCAGCTTGCGCCAATCGCGCTGCTCGGGCCGGAAGGTGACGCAGGGGCTGAGAATTTCGACAAAGGAAAAACCGGGGTGTTTCATGGCCCGGGCAATGATGTCTGCCGTGCCATGCAGATCACCAGCAAAGGCACGCGCCACAAAGTTGGCTCCCGACGCCAACGCCACCACCGAGGGGTTGAATACGCGCAGGCCGGTGCCGCCGGGCGAGAGCTTGGAGTCCCAGTCGGGTTCGGTCGTGGGCGAGGGCTGCCCCTTGGTCATGCCGTAAACGTGGTTGTCCATCACCAGGTAGGTCATGTCCACGTTGCGGCGGCAGGCGTGCAGGAAGTGGTTGCCGCCGATGGAATAGCCATCGCCATCGCCCCCTGCGACCAGCACCTGCAAATCGGGCCGCGCGACCTTGAGCCCGGTGGCGGCAGCCAGCGAGCGCCCATGCACGCCATGAAACCCGTAACAGGTGGTGTAGGCCGGTATGCGCGACGAGCATCCAATGCCCGAGACCACCGCACAATCCTTGGGCGCAATGCCGACAATGGCCAAGGCCTTGGTGACTGAACTGAGCACCGTGAAGTCGCCACAGCCAGGGCACCAGATCGGCTTGTACGAGGACTTGAAATCGGCAGCGGTAAAGCCGATGGGGACGGCTGGCACTTCTTCCAAGTTGACGGGTGTGTTCATGCTCCGTTCCTCCATGCAAGCAAGGCAGTCAACAGTTCGGCCGGGCGCAGCGGCAAGGGGCCGGGCCGGTGGAAACTCTGCGGCGGCACCGGAAAGTCGTACCAGGCGCGCAGGTAGCGGTACAACTGCGCGCCGTGGTTTTGCTCCACGACGATGATGTGCTTGGCACCTTGCAGCGCTGCAGCCATTTGCTCGGGCTGAGCCGGTGCCAACAGGCGCAACACGATCAGGCGCAGCTCCAGCCCCTGCGCACGGGCACGCGCAATGGCCTCGCGCACCGGGCCGCTGGCCGAACCAAAGGCAATCACCACTGCGGGTGCGTCGCCCTCGATGTCGGCCCAATAGCTGCCGTAGTCATGCTGCGTGAGCTTGCGCTGGCGCTTGTCGAGCTGCAGCACGTGGTCTCTGGACTGGCTGCTGGGAATGCCTGCTTCGGAATGCTCCAGCCCGTCTGCGGTGTAGGTTACGCCCTCGGTACCGGGAATGGCCATGGGCGACACACCCGAGGGCGTGTTGCGGTAGCGCTTGTAGTCGGGCGTGTTGGCTTGCGCTGTTAGACGCTGCGCGGTGTAGCCCGCATCAACAGGGCGGTCGACAATGGCGCGCGACTGGCCCATGAACTGGTCCGACAAAACGATCACCGGCGCTTGCAGCGCCTCGGCCAGATGCACGGCCCACTGGGTTGCGCCCAGGCAATCGGCAATCGACGTGGGTGCCACCACCAGCCGTGGTGCGTCGCCGTGCAAGCCGCTCACGGCGTACGACAGATCGCTTTGTTCGCTCTTGGCCGGGATGCCGGTGGAGGGGCCGCCGCGCATCACATCGATGACTACGACCGGCACTTCGGACGCCACTGCCAGACCCAGCGCTTCGGTCATGAGCGAGAGCCCCGGCCCGGCCGTGGCGGTGAGCGCGGGCACGCCGCCATACGACGCGCCAATGATCATGTTGATGGATGCCAGTTCGTCCTCGGCTTGCAGCAAGGTGCCGCCCAGGCGCGCGATGCGGGGTGCCAGCCATTCGAGCACCTCGGTCGCAGGCGTGATCGGGTAGGCCGCAACAAAGCGCACGCCACCACGCAGCGCGCCCAAGCCGGTGGCCTCGTTGCCACTCATCATCCAGCGTGGCGCGCTGCCGCGCTCGCCCACCTGGAGCTGCGCCATGGCACCACCCTCTTGCACCAGCCGTTGCGCGATCTCACTCGCGGCCGCAGCGCCCGCCGCTACGGCCTGCAGGTTGGCATCCAGAGTGGCGGGTTTCTTCCAGGCGTCGCGCACCGCTTCCTGCAGCACCGCAAGAGGCAGTCCGGCCAGGGTTCCGGCCAGCCCCAGGGCGATCATGTTGACCCAACTGCCGGGAATCTCCTTGGCCATTTTCTTCATGCTCAAGGGTGCATAGCGCGCGCCGCTGGCCTTGAACACCTCGGGTGCGTCGCCCTCGTCCGGGTCGCCAATGAGCACGCTGCGCGGGCCGAGCACAATTTCGTCGGCAAAGCGGTTGACGTTTTGCCAGTCAATTGCCAACAACAGATCAAAACCGTCGTCGAGCGATGCCATCGGGTGCGAGCCGAGCCGCAGCATGGCCGCTGCCTCGCCACCGCGAATCTGCGGCCCGCTGGTACGCACCATCAGCCCATAGGCCCCGGCCTTGGCTGCTGCGGCCAGTAGCACCGTGCCCGCTGTCATCACACCACTGCCTCCGCTGCCCGCCAGCGCGATCGACACGCTGGCAGCTTGCGCTACTTCTGCTTGCAAGTTCGTCTCCTCATCAGGCCTGGCCTCACATTGCCCCCCGTGGCTGGCTGCGCTCAACACGCGAGGCCGGTTGCGGGAACTAAGCTGGTATTTAGGTACTACTATACGATATTTGATCTGCTCAGTAGTCCGGTCAAACCCGTAGCCGCGGCATTGGCGCAACGAATCGGCAGCCCTCGTGAACCGCAGCTTCGTCACTGCGAGGAGCGAAGCGACGCGGCAGTCCATGCAGGCATGAAGTCATGGATCGCCACGGCCTTCGGCCTCGCAATGACGAGGTGGGGGGTGTGACCTCGCAATGACGAGGTGGGGGTGTGACCTCGCAATGACGACCGCATGTGCTGTGAATTCCGCAATGATCAATGGGTTCGACAGCGGAGCCGAGCAACGCAATAGGTGGCGAGCAGAGCGTCCGGGATCAGGGGGCGTACATCAGCCCTGCTTCCCAGGCGGCCTGCAACTGCGCCAACAATGCCGTCGGCACCCGGGCATCGCCCTTGGCGTCGTCAAGCGTCTGGCGCATGGACTGTGCAATGGCTTCGAGCACCTGAGCGGGCTGACTCACGCCGCAGACCCGGCGGCCGAAATCGTGCAACTCCTGCACGCTCGGGTAGGCCCGGGTCTGATGCCTACCGGCAAACAGTTTTAGCGCGAGGGTGCGATCCTCCAACTCGGGCCCGCCCTGGTACTGCGTGTACTTGTAGATGGAGGTCGTCACCACGTCGAACATGGGTGCCAGCCAAACCTCGCTGGCGCTGCGGTAGAGCACGCCAAAGTTCTTCAGGTGCGCGTCGCCATTGCGCACCATGACGGAGAAGGCGACCTGCTGGAAGTACCGGTGCAGGTTGTCGCTGTGGAGCTGCAACTGACGCAGCAACTCGGCAACACGCTGATAGCTGCCGTGGTACTTTCGGTCCGACAACACGTCGCGCACGCGCAGACCCGCCAGGGCAGCGATGTCTTCGAAGCCGAGCCGCTCGACGCGGCCGTTGTCGTGCATCACCATATCAAAGCGGTCGAGTATCAGCATCTGACCGTCGTCCGACAGGGCAAACTGCGGCACGTCGATACCCGCGCCGCGGGCGGCGCTAAGGCACAGGTACTCGTTGGCGGCCAAGCCCGGGTAGGCTGGGCTGGCAGCTTTCACAATTAGCGAGGGCACCGGCACCGTCGCTCGCTCTGGCACCATGATCTTGGGTTGCATGCCGGCGATGCCCGCGCCCGTGCTCAGGTAGGCGGCCACCAATTCGTTGAACACCTCCGGGGTGTAGCGCGTCTTGAGCAGCTCTGCCTTGCTCAGAGCCCGTGGCGCTGCTGGCTCGGGCAGTTCTGCGAGTCGGTACCCCAATCGGCCGATACCGTTGCGCCCGACCAGCGCCAACAGGTGCATGGGCGTCAACGGCTGCTTGGGAAACAACTCCCGAATCTTCATGAACAGGTCGCCCTCGGGAAGGTTCTGATCCATCGACGGGAACAGGTCGCTGCCCTGCCAGGTGAGGCTTTCCCTGGGCGGCATGAGCAAAGCCATCGCCGGTTGGTCAGGGTCTTGGTCAAGGTAGCGAAACTCATAGTTCGACGTCTTGAGTAGCTGGCCAGCGTGCTCGTTGTCGCCGATTGACACCGCAAGGGCACGGACTTTTTCAGGGAGCATCGTCGTCTTCCTGGAAGCGGCGGGCCACCTCCTCGGCCGATGGCAGGCCCACGCGCTCGAGCCGCAGGGCCAAGCCCAAAGCACCCAGCACGGCCATCAGTGAAGACACCGTGGAATCTTCTCCAGCCTCAAGCCGGTAAACGACCTCGCGGACCTTCCCGGCCTTCTTGGCAAGCTCGGACTTGCTCATTTTGAGAGCTTTGCGGTGCTCACCCAACTGGCGGCCAAGTTCATCTGGCAAGCGAATAGTGTCAGTCATAGCTTGCTATGATACTAACTATTGACATTTATGCAAGTCATACCTTGCATAATATGCGTCTTAATTGCCGCTCATCCGCCAAGGCGCAGCGCCGGGTTCGGATTTGACACGGCGCGCCAGCACAGCGTCCAGCAGTTCGCCCTGCGCCACCGGTTTGTCCAGGTAGCAAAAGCTCAGGAGCGAGGAACGACTGCCTGATCAGGCAAAGTTGGTTTGTGCAAAGCTCCAGTTGACGAGCTTGTCGAAGAAGGTTTCGACAAACTTGGCGCGCAGGTTGCGGTAGTCGATGTAGTAGGCGTGTTCCCACACGTCCACGGTCAGCAGCGCCTTGTCGGCGGTTGTCAACGGGGTTCCAGCAGCGCCCATGTTGACGATGTCCACCGAGCCGTCGGCCTTCTTGACCAGCCAGGTCCAGCCAGAACCGAAGTTGCCCACGGCCG
>CAIPBW010000264.1 GCA_903863395.1 uncultured beta proteobacterium | reverse complement strand
GGGTTGCCCCCACCACCATGAGCCCGGCCGAAGCAGCCAAACGCCTGGGCATGACCGAAGCCGATTTTCGCAGCGTCAACGCCATTGCGGGCCGGGTGGTGATACGTGCAGGCTCGTCGCTGCTGGTGCCGCGCCAGGCCAACGCCAGCCATGACGTTGCGGGCACGCTGGCCGACAACGGCCAACTCTCGCTGGCACCGGAAGTTGCGCTCAAACGCACTGTGGTCAAGGCCGGCAAGGGCGACAGCGTGGCGAGCATTGCACACAAGTACCAGGTCAGCATCGGCCAGGTAGCACAGTGGAACAAGGTATCCACCGACGCCAGCTTCAAGACCGGTCACGCCGTGGTGCTGTTTCTGCCCGCACGAGGCTCCAGCAAAACCACACCCTCGCGCGCCGGTAGACGCACAGCGGGCAAGCCTGTCAAACACTAACGAAGTCTCGGCGTATACCCCCGTCTTCGCGTGGCCTTCCCTTCCCCGTCATCGCGTGGCCTTCCCTTCCTCGTCATCGCGTGGCCGCGCGCCATCCCGCCGTCATCGCGAGGCCGTCAGGCCGTGGCGATCCATGACTTCTTGACTGCATGGATTGCCGCGCTTCGCTCGCAATGACAGCCCTTCGTCTTTGCGAGGCCTTCCCTTCCCCGTCATCGCGTGGCCTTCCCTTCCTCTTCATCGCGAGGCCGTCAGGCCGTGGCGATCCATGACTTCATGCCTGCATGGATTGCCGCGCTTCGCTCGCAATGACTGCCCTTCGTCTTTGCGTGGCCACACCACATTCGTCGTCGCGAAGCCGCGCGCCATCCCGCCGTCATCGCGTGGCCTTCCCATCCTCGTCATCGAGAGGCCGCAGCCCCCCGTCATCGCGAGGCCGTCAGGCCGTGGCGATCCATGACTTCTTGACTGCATGGATTGCCGCGTCGCTACGCTCCTCGCAATGACGGCCTTTCATTCTCGCAATGACGGCCTCTCCAGCCTATTGCTCTTGCAGCACTTCCTGCAGTGCGGCGGCGATGTCGGGTTGGGTTAGGGCGTTGAGGTCTACGCCCGGGTCATCGTGGCGGCTGGAGATGCGGCCGGACTGGACTTCGATGCAGCGCTCGTAGATGTTGCGCACAAAGCGGCCATTGGCCTGGGTCTTGCCTGCCTCAAACAGCGTCTGGAGCTTCTCGATCAGATACGTCTTGGCGGCAGCTTGCAGCACGTATTCGGACTCGTGGCAGAAGAACTCAAAAATCTTGAGTAGGTCGTGCGGCGGGTAGTCGTCAAACTCGATGTAGTGGTTAAAGCGTGAGCGCAGGCCGGGGTTGCTGTTGATGAAGGCTTCCATGGGCTCGGAGTAGCCCGCCACAATCACCACGATCCGGTCGCGGTGGTCTTCCATGGCCTTGAGCAGGGTGTCGATCACCTCGCGCCCGAAATCATTCTCGCCACTGCCTTGCGCCAGCGCATAGGCTTCGTCGATGAACAGCACACCCCCCAGCGCCGAGGCCACCACCTCGCGCGTCTTGATGGCCGACTGCCCCACATACCCCGCCACCAGCCCCGAGCGGTCCACCTCAACGATATGGTTGGATGGGATGATGCCCAGGCTGCAGTACAGGTCGGCCACGATGCGCGACACCGCCGTCTTGCCGGTGCCGGGGTTGCCGGTAAACACCAGGTGTTGCGAAAAACCGCTGGCTACCTTGTTGCCGGCCTTTTCGCGCTCGCGCTGGATGCGCACAAAGTCAAACAGGCGCTGCACCTGCTTCTTGACGCGCTCCAGACCAATCAACCGGTTAAGGCGCTTGAGCACTTCTTCGTAATTGGCGGCCACGCCGTCGGGCACTGGCAGCGGCTCGCCCAGGGCGGCCTCCACATCTGCAGGCAGTATCTGCTGCAACTCGTCCTTGGACGCATTCGCCAACGCAAACACGCGCTGCGCCTGGGCTTCGATGATTTTTTCAAACAGGTTGCGCACATAGCGCGCGTTGCCAAAGCGCTCGTGCTGCACCTTGATTTCGCGGCCAAAGATCTTGAGCAGGCCAGGGTGTGTGGACTCGGCCAGCGCGTAGGAATGCTTGGCGCAAAAGTTGAGCAATATCTTGAGCAACTCTGCCGGTGTGTAGTCGGGGAAATGCAGGTAGCGGTTAAAGCGTGATGCCAGGCCCGGGTTGGAATGAATGAAGTTGTCCATCTCGGCGGTGTAACCAGCCACCACCACCACCATGTCGTCGCGGTGGTCCTCCATCATCTTGAGCAGGGTCTCAATCGCCTCCGACCCAAAATCCTGCCCCGCGCGAGTCAGGGCATAGGCTTCGTCAATAAACAGAACGCCACCCAGGGCCGACTCCACAATCGCCTTGGTCTTGAGCGCCGTCTGACCCACGTAGGGCGCAACCAGCCCGGCGCGATCGGTCTCGATCACCTTGTCGGTCTTGAGCAAACCCAGGCGCTGGTACAGCCCGGCGATGATGCGCGCAATGGTGGTCTTGCCCGTGCCCGGATTGCCCAGGAACACTAGATGGCGCGAGGGCCACTCCGGCACGCGCAGGCCCTGCTTGGCGCGCAGCTTTTGCACGTGGATATAGCTGGCCTGGCGAAACACCTCCTGGCGCACCACGTCCAGCCCCACCAACCCGGCAAAGGCGCTCTCCAGGTAGTCGGTAATCGACTGATCGGCCCCGGCGGGCGACTCCGAACTGGGCTGCAGGCTGGCGCGCCGGTCTTTGGCCGGGGCGGCGGCAGCATGGTTGGAGTGGCGCTCGCGCAGCATGGCCAAGCGCTCCTTGGCTTCGGAATATTCCTGGCGCGCGGCCAGCTCGTACAGGTGCCGCGCCTCGTCCAGGTCTTGCACAACGCCCAGGCCGTTTTCGTACATCCAGCCCAGATTGCTGCAGGCTTCGGCGTAGTTCTTTTCGACGGCAAGCCGGTTCCAGTACACGCTTTGTTCGTAATCAACCGGCACGCCCAGGCCGTGCTCGAACACCAGCCCAAGCGCGCACTGCGCCTCGGGCATGCCCTGCATGGCGGCCAGCTTGTACCAGTGCAGCGCCTCCAGCGGGTCTGCCGCCACGCCGCGTCCATTGGCGTAGGCAAAGGCGATGTTGTACTGCGCCAGATAGTCGCCCTGGTCAGCAGCCAGGCGGAACCAGTGCAAGCCCTCCTTGGGGTCGAGCGGCACGCCGCTGCCGGTGGCGTAGTGAAAGCCGAGCTGGCGCTGCGACGGCGCATCGCCCCACTCGGCGGCAATGCGCAGGCGGCGCACGCCTTCGGCTTCGTTCTTGGGCAGGCCACGGCCATGCAGATGCGCGTAGGCCAGATTGCGCTGCGCAATCACGTGGCCGTTGTCGGCGGCCAGGGCAAACCAGTGGGCCGCGAGCGAATCGCTCTTCCCCACCCCCATGCCGCGCACGTAACGCTGCCCGAGTGTGAACTGGGCCTCGCTGTCGGGTTTGGTGAAAACACCCCCCTCGGCCAGATGGCGCAATTCGGCTACGGGCAAGTTCCTGTACGTCATGCAATCCGGGTCAGAAAATGGTTTGGAGTGGGCCGATTGAGGCCAACCGGCACGATTTCATTCTGCCACAGCGCCAGTGCGCCTGCGGTTGCTGTGGCGACACGGTGCCAGGGCGTCGGGTAAATTGCATGTAATATGCACCTTTGACCGACCCAGCCCCTGCACCATGCGCCTGACCCAATGGACTGACTACACCCTGCGCGTGCTGATGTACTGCGCCGCCTGCCGCACGCGCGCGCAGCCGGTCACCATCAGCGAAATTGCCCAAAGCCACGACATCTCGCGCAGCCACCTCACCAAGATCGTGCACCAGCTCGGCACCCACGGCCTGCTTGCCAACACACGCGGGCGCGGCGGCGGCATTGCGCTGCTCAAAGACCCCAAGGACATCAACCTGGGCGAAGTGGTGCGCCTGAGCGAAACCGACTTCATGGTGGTGGAGTGCTTTGACGCCAGCTCCAGCCAATGCGCGCTCACCCGGCGCTGCCAGCTCAAGGGCGTATTGCAGCGCGCCACGCAAAGCTTTCTGGCCGTGCTGGACGGCGTCACGCTCGAAGACGTGGTGGCCGGCCCCAGCGCCAGCATCAAGCCGCCCACCTCACGCAAGCCTGCGGCGTGAGCAAGAAGTTTCCGCCCCTCCCGTCCAACCCCGAGCGCGTGTGCTGGGGCTGCGACCGCTACTGCGCCACCCACGCCATGCTCTGCGGCAACGGCTCCGAGCGCACCCCCCACCCCGCCGAACTGTTCGGCCCCGATTGGCGCGACTGGGGCAGCGACTATGCTGCGCAGCCTGAAGCTGACAGTAGTGCAGCTACGCATCAATCTTTTACTCTTCCATATTAGCCCACGCGGCTCGTAAATCAAGTGATCGGAGGCATTGGCAAAGGTACTTTCTGTTTTGCGACTGAAAGAGACCCAACCATGAAATTCAATGCAACATCAATACAGCAACACCAAGCAGCGCGCTTGTTGACAAACCACTACCGTCTTACCCGCGAAAACATACTAGGCGATGGATTAAAGCTCTGCCGCAGAGCCAAAGCGCACAACAGCAGCAACCCCAAAACGGCGTACATCGCAGTCCAACAGCATCAGGACGGCTACATGGCAAAAATGCACGATGTAGCGCACTGCGGCAACGCGCACCTATGCGCATTCTGTGCTGGCGTCAAAGCTGCCCACATGCGCGATTGGGTTAGCCAGGTCTTTCTCCCAGAAATCAAAAAACGTGGCCTTGTGGCAGGTCTTTTGACACTAACCGCGCACCATCAGCGGGAATCAGATTGGTCTGCATTTGTGAAGAATTTATACGGTGCGCTAGAAGCCCTTGGTAAGACAATGCAACGCGATTTGAAAGCCATTGGCAGCATTGGTCGCGTTCGCGGGATGGAGTCTCCCGTTGGCTCAAATGGCCTGCACATTCACATTCACGATCTGCTTACATACAAGCCGGGTGCAGACATTGAGGCCCTGCGAAAAGTGATTCTTACAAAGTGGAAGGCGGCCTTACGCAAGTTCGGGTTGCATTGCTCAAAGCGGGGCGTTGACATTAAAGCTGATGGTGCGTTTGACCCGCGTTACGTTGCAAAGGAAGTTGCCGCACACGGCACCAAGAACGAGAGCAAGAGTGACTTGGAAACGTTGTTCCAGTTGCTGGACAAAAGCGCAAGGGGCAACAAGCAAGCCGGACGGGACTGGATTCGCGCAGCAAGGGCTATTCAGGGCCGGGACCGTTGGAATGTAGGTCGTTTAGCCATCAAGCTAGGCATTCCATGCCCCAGTGATTGGAAGAAGTCCGATGTTGTATCCACGGCAGACCCGGCACCCTTGCAGCTGATCGAGTACCCACAATCGCACCACATGATTGCAACCAGTCCCAACAATGAAAGGGCCGGGCTTGCATTCATCCTTCGCTCCGCTCGCAATGAACCTTTGCGCCCCGGCAGTGTGCTCCGCATGGTGTCCCGTGTGTGTGACGAAACTATCAAAGCTGACATTGAGCTGATCAAGCAAAAGCATGCTCACAAGCTCGCCAATTCGCTGCGTGGGAGCATGACGGCGGACGAACGAAACAAGCTTGCTGGGAAGCAGTTCTCGCATTGCACGTTTGCAATTGCGGAGTACCGCGCGACGACGTACGGCTACATGTACCCGGCACAGACGAGTTCAGTGCCTGTATCGCCTGCCTTCATGCCAACCATTTCGCCTAATCTCGAATTGGACTTTGCGTGATCCCCCGGGCACATTCGCTATGCGCTCAACGCGGGGGCAGTTCAAGAGTCCTACGACTACTCTTTCGCCCTTTGATGGGCAACCCTCAAAAAGGGCAGCTATCCCCGGCAGTCCCGGAACGTGCCACTGCGGGCACAACCGCGCGCCTGCCGGGAATACCACCCCTTTGCCGTATGGCTTATCCCGGAGTCCGGCCAACACGCATGGTGATGGCCTGGGGAATGCTTGCGCCTGCTTTTCCGCTCTGAAAACCTGATCCCGCCTTCGGTAAGATGCGCCTAAGGAGCGTCAGAAAAAGAGCATGAAACTAATCGACAACATCAACGACCTGCTGGGCGACGACATCAAGCAGTCTGTCCAGCCGGGTGCGCGTCTCAAAATTGCCGCATCATGCTTCTCCATTTACGCCTATGAGGCCTTGAAGCGCGAGTTGGAATCAGTCGAATCGTTCGAGTTCATCTTCACGTCCCCCACGTTCATGCCCGAGGAAGTGACCGACGCCGCCAAGAAGGAGCGGCGCGAATTCCACATCCCCAAAACCCCGTCTGAAACGCAGAAAGAGCGCAGCTTCTACGGCACTGAGTTCGAGGTGCAGCTCAAAAACAAGCTGACCCAGCGTGCCATTGCGCGCGAATGCGCCGACTGGATGCGCCGCAAAGCCAAATTCCGTTCCAACAGTGGTGGGGCACCCATGCAGCAGTTTGCAGCGGTGCAGACCGCTGGCCCCGTTGCGCCCAACGCGGTTTACATGCCTCTGCACGGCTTCACTGCCGTGGATTTGGGCTACCAGCGTGGCAATGCGGTGTCCAACATCGTCAACAAGTTCGATGAACCCGCCAACACCAGCGTATTCCTTAGCCTGTTCGACCAGATATGGGCCGATCCCGACAAGTTGAAAGACGTGACCAGCATGGTATGCGAACACATTGCGTCGGTCTACCAAGAGAATTCGCCGGAGCGCATCTACTTCCTGATGCTTTACAACATCTTCAATGAGTTCCTGGAAGACCTCAACGAAGACGTGCTGCCCAACGACCGCACGGGCTACCTTGATACGTTGGTGTGGCAGAAGCTGTTCAACTTCCAGCGCGATGCCGCCACCGGCATCATCAACAAGCTGGAAACCT
>CAIPBW010000263.1 GCA_903863395.1 uncultured beta proteobacterium | reverse complement strand
CCAGACCCGCCTCAATCGATTGCTTGAGTTCGGCCACATAGGCTTGCTTCACGCGACCACGCCGACGCAGGTACCACGCCATCGCGAGCACCAAAAATCCGGCATACAGGTAGAGGTAGCTCATGGTTTGACGGTGTCGCGGATTTCCAGCACCAGGCCGCTGGCACCTGCATCCACCGGCCCGATGCTGCCAATCAAGTCGCCGCCCTGGGGCATGGGGTTGCCACTCTTGCTGATCCGCGCCGTCACATTGATCTTGCCCGCCGCCGACAAACGCGCCTCGGTTGACATTGCCATGCTGTCGTCGAGCACAAAGGCCACCGGCAGGTCTTTGACCTGCTTGCGCACAATCGCCAGCGGCAGCCGGGTACCGCTGACCGCGCGGGCGGTGATAAACACCGTGTCCTCGGGTGCCACGGCTGCGCGCAAGCTGCTCGCCAAGGTCACGGTACCGCGCACGCTAGCCGAAGACGCCACAGCGGCAGGCGGCACCACCGCAGGTGCTGCCACACCCAAGCGCTGGCGTGCCTGCGCCAATTCGGGCGCAATCTGCTTGGCAAACAGGCTCTCGGGTGTGCCGTAGTCGAGCACCTTTTGCCAGTGCTGCACCGCGCCCGCAAAGTCCTGGTGGTCAAACGCGTACTTGCCGGCAATGGCCAGACCTTTGACGTTGCGGCCATCGATGGCCAGCGCCTTTTGCACCAGTCGGATCGGTTCGCCATCGAGGCTGCGCTGGTTCTTGACCGCCAGCGCGTCAGCGTAGTCCACCAGCAAGGCAGCATCATCAGCACGCAGCGCAGCCGCCTTGGCGTAGGCGTCCACCGCCTCGTTGGCACGGCCCACCACGCCGTAGGTGCGCGCCAGCATCATCCAGCCGGTGGCATCGTTGGGGTTCGCCTTGAGGCGCTCCAGCAAGCCTTGCACCATGGCTTCGACCTTGGTCGGATCCATCGCGCCGGCACCCTGCTGCGCGTGCTCAGGCGCTTGCGGCGCTCCACTGGTGTGCTGCTGCGAATGGGTCCACCAGTACACACCAGCGATCGCGGCCAGCAGAAACAGTGCAAGGCCCACCATCAACCCCGTCGGCAACGGCGTATGCGCCGACTCAGCAGTCAAACTGCTTTGCGGCGCTGCTGGCTGCGCGCCCTCGTCTTTATCCACCATCTACACCACCCCGTCCTTTGATTTTTTTCCAACTGCTGCTGCTGTGGCATTGCTCGCAACGCAGGCCAAAGCGCCCTTCATGCGTGTCGTGTCCACGGTGGCAACTGTAGCAAGTCGTCTGCAGTGCCGCCGCAGCCTTGCCTTCGGGCGCGGGTTCGGTGTGGCAGCGAGCACAGGCTACCTTGGCGTGGGCACCCTCCAACGGATAGCGCGTGCGCTTGTCGTGGTCATAGCTCCACAGCGGCCAGGCGCGTGCGTTATGGCAGCTCTCGCAGGCCACGCCAAAGGCGAGTTTGTGCTTGTCCGTCTTCTGGTGGCAACTGAAGCAATCGCGCTTGGCATCCCGAAAACGTGGCGTCAGGTGGCAACTCTTGCACGCCGTCAGCGCGTGCCCTCCGGTGAGAACAAAGCGCGCCTTGTTGTGGTCAAAGCGCTCGCCCTTCCAGCCACGGTCCGAGTGGCATTGCTCGCACTTCTGCCCCAACTGCCCCTCGTGTTTGTCGTCCTTCTTGTGGCAGGCATAGCACTCCAGCGCGGTGTTGCGAAAGCTCTTGAGGTCGGCGTGGCAAGTCTTGCAGGCAATCTTCTTTTCGTCGTGCAGGTTGCGCAGCACAAAGCGTGTCTTGGCGTGGTCAAACCGGGTGTGGGGTAGCTTCCAGCCCAGGTCGGTATGGCAGTCGCCACATTGGGTCCCCAGGCTTGCCTCGTGCTTGTCTTCCTTTTTGTGGCACGAATAGCACTCTTTGCTGGCCGACTTGAACATCACACCTTCATGGCAGGCGGTGCACTTGGCCTGCGCATGCTTGCCCGCGAGCGGGAATTCGGACTTGCTGTGGTCAAACTTGGCCTGTTCCTTCCAGGCCTTTTCGGTGTGGCAGTTCTGGCACTCGTGGCCCAGGCTGTCCTTGTGCTTGTCGTCCTTGCCGTGGCAGGCAAAGCAATCTTGCGCCAGCTTGGTGCCAAACAGTTTTCCGGTATGGCAACTGACGCACTTGGCCTGCACGTGCTTGCCTTTGAGCAGGTACTTGGTGTCCACGTCGTGGTTGAACTGCGACGGCTTCCATGCCTTGGTGGTGTGGCAGGTCTCGCACTTCTCGCCAAACTGGCCCTTGTGCCCCTTTTGCTCGTCGATTTTGCGGTGGCAGCCGATGCAGGCCTTGGGCGTGTCCTTGTACACCGCGTCCTTGTGGCATTCAGCACATTTGACGTCGACGTGCTTGCCGGTCAAAGAGAACTTGGTTTTTTCGTGGTCAAACTTGGCTTCCTTCCACGACACTTCGGTATGGCAGTCGGCACAGGCGTTGCCCAGTGCCCCCTTGTGGACGTCGTCCTTGCGGTGGCAGCCCTGGCAAGTGTCGGGCGTTTCGCGGAATTTCTTGCCGGCAACGTGGCACTTGTCGCACTCGGTCTTCTGGTGCTTGCCGTTGAGCGCAAAGGTGGTGGTCTTGTGGTCGAACTGGGTCTTGTCCAGCGTCACCAGTTTGGCGTCCACACCCTGGTGCTCGGCGTGGCAGGTGCGACACGCCTGCGGCTTCATCTTGCCGTGCAGTCCGGTATGGTTTTGCACGTCGGCACGGGTTTCCTTGTGGCAATCCAGGCAGCGTTTGTCTTGGGCCTGGCGGTCAAAGCGCACGTGGCATTGCGCGCAGTCTTCTTCCCACTTGGCATGTGCCTTGGCGAGTTTGCCCGGCGACATGATGGTCTCAATGCCCTGGGCTGCTGCCGGACCCACGCCCAGTTGCAACCAAAACGCAAACAGCGCCGCAAAAAGCAGGCGCAGTGCAATCGGCCGCAAGGCAAAAAACGGGGCTTGAATCAACAACGTCACTCCTGGTCGAAAACCAGCTCGGAATATACGCGAACCTCAGTACGCATGCACCGCGAAAATATGGATCAGCGTGCTGATCACCAACAAGAACACAAACGGAATATGCGCAATATGCCACGCCGACAACATCCACTCATAGGCACTGAACTGCGCCACCCGTACCACGGCATTGAGGTAGCGCCGCACCAGCTTGTTCGCCAGACGCCGGTGCTCGCGCAGTTCGTCGCGCGCCCAGTTGTTCTTCTTTTCCAGTTTGGACAGCGGTTGGCGCAGCAGCAGCATGCAGCGCAGGTAAGTGAACCACTGCAGTGCAGGCAAAACAAACACGCGTTGCAAGTGGGTCAGAGGTCCGGGTGTGGCGCTTTGCACCGCGTCATTGAACTTGGCCAGCAGCGTCTCCACAGGGGGCGCAAAACGCAGGCGTGAGCGCGTCCCCTCCTGCTCGATCCCGGCACGCACCTTGAGTTCATGCAAGGCCACGCGCTCACCATGCAAGCCGCGGTTGATGCGGGTGTAGATGAAGCGCCCGACCACGCCGCTGGCCGCCACAATGATCATGCTGTAGAGCGCAACGCCCGCATTCAGGGAACCAAAACGAAACCCGGAATGGATCAGGATCAGCGTCGGCCCGCCAATGCCCAGCACCATGTGCACAGCCAGCCAAAGACTGACCGGTCCCCAACCAAAAGTGAATTTGAAGTACTTGCGAACCGGATAACTCAGCAGCAACAGCATCATGGAGGCACCCGCAACGCCAATCCAGTAGCCCACATTGTCGCTGGCCTTGAACAGTTTGAGCAAACTGATTTCGCGCGCCATCCAGATCACCAGCGCAATGGCGGCGTAGACAAACATGTCCTTGGAAAGGGCCGGGATCTCGCGCTTGGGCTTGTCTAGCGCGCCAACGCGGGTCGCTGCCGACGAACTCATGCAAGTTCCTCCTGGCGTGGTTCACGCAAACGCTGCGGGCGGTACCGACGCCAGGCCAGCCATCCGGACAGCAGCACCATCAGCCACAGGGTGGGGTCTACCAAGCCCGAATTGCTGCTGGCAATCGAGCACCCACCCCCACTGGACACCGTGGGTGTTGAGGGGGTGGCTGCCAGCGGCGTACCGACCAACACGCCTGCGGCGGTGGCCACGAAAATTTGCCCCCCCAGATAGCGCACACCGTTGACCAACTGCGTCGGGATAAGCGAGGTGCCAGCGCTGTTGGCGTCAATCGCCTTCATCGGAAAGGTTGAGCCGATCTTCCAACTCCACAGCCCGCCGCCATTAATTCCCACGTACAGCATGACGCCATCGCTGGCCACACCCGAGACGCTCTGCCCGTCGCCATTGGACAGCAGTGGGAGTCCGGGCACGTCCGTCCACGGCGCTCCGGCTGTCAGGCACTGGCGCAAAAACCCGTCGCCGCCTGCAAACACCTGCCCCGCATCGGCAGTCATATGCCCCAGGATGGGGGCCGACTGGGCCGAAAACGCGGTGCTGCCCACGCGGCTCCACAGCGCAGGCGCAGAACCCGCCACCACATCATTGGCCACATAGACTATGTTCTCGTACGACGCGTCCGCGCTGCGCAAAATGCCACCTGCGGCGTACACCGATTTGCCGTCCACAGCGAGCGCACGCACGCTGAAGTCCGGCGGCAGACTGGGCATCAATTCAGCGTCGATCGAGAACGCCGGTTGG
>CAIPBW010000262.1 GCA_903863395.1 uncultured beta proteobacterium | reverse complement strand
TCTCCGTCTTATTGACGGTATTACGCCATGATAGCGGCACGATCAGGCGGAAATAGTAGACACCGCAACGATCTTTGATGAGTCGGGGGGTTTTGATGCTCACAGGCAACTCCTACGCAGGAGCTGGATGAGCGAAGTGGACGATGGCTAAGCAAGAATCGGCTGGAAAGCCGCATCCTGCTTAGGTTTCAAAAGATGGGGTGGCTGATGGGGCTCGAACCCACGACAACAGGAATCACAATCCTGGACTCTACCAACTGAGCTACAGCCACCGCGAGGAACGGATTATAGCGGCTGCTACGGCCTACTCTGTGGCGGGCGCCGCATCTTTTGAGGGGCGCTGGACTTTCATTTGTACCTTGAAGCGATCCTTGAGGGTGTTGTAGTAGGCCTGGGTCTCGGCGCTGGCGACCCACTGGGCGAGTTGTTGTTGCTCCTGGGCGGCGGTGGCGGCTTCGGCTGCATCGCGGGGCAGCACCTTGTTGATGCGTACCACGGCGTAGCCCTGTTCGGCCAGATCGACGCCAATCCATGCCGGCAGGCTGGTGGGATCAGCGCGCAGGATGGCGTTTTGCAGACTGCCCTGGATGCTCTTGCTCTGCCCAGGGCCGCGTGACACCACGGCAGACTCGGCCAGCTTGGCCGGGGCCGCAGCCTTCCAGGCGGCCAGTTGGGCCGCGCCTTCGGTGCGCGCCATTTCGGTCGAGCGGCTGGCAATCAGGCGCTCACGCACATTGGCCTTGACCTCGCTTAGCGCCAGCGTACGCGCGGGTGTGTACTGCGTGATGCGCCCGGCAACGAGTTGGTTTGCGCCAAGTTCAAGTGCCTCGGTGTTGCGTTTCTTTTCCACCGAGTCGGCACTAAAGATGGCAGCCAGAAACTTCGGGTTGGCCACCACACCCTTGATCGACGGGTTGGGGGTGCGCTGCAGGTGGCTGGCGGTCTTCAGGTCAAGCTTCAGGCGCTCGGCAATGGGCTTGAGGGCGTCAGACTGTTCGTACACGCCATTGGTGAAGGTTTCTGCCACTTCGGCAAACTTGCGCTGCGCCTGCTGGGTCTTGAGGTCGGCTTCGATGCTGGCGCGCAGTTCTTCAAAGCTGCGTTGTTTGGGGGCCTTGATGTCGGTGACCTTGATGATGTGGAAGCCAAAGTCCGACTCCACCACCGCGCTGATTTCGCCCTTCTTCAGGGCAAAGGCGGCTTCCTCAAACGGCTTGACCATGGCACCGCGCCCAAAAAAGTCCAGGTCGCCGCCATTGGGGGCCGATCCGGGGTCTTGCGAGTTTTTACGCGCGCTGTCGGCAAACGAGTCTGGGGCCTTGCGCACCTCCGCCAGAATTGCGTCTGCGCGCTCGCGGGCCTTCTTGCGTTCGGCTTCAGAGGCGGTTTTGGGGGCGTTGATCAGGATGTGGCTGGCGCGGCGCTCTTCCTTGCCGCTCAGGCGCGTTGCGTTTTGTTCGTAGTAGGCCTTGAGGTCTTGCTCGTTGAGGGTGATGGACTTCTTGACCGATTCCAGGTCGAGCACCAGGTATTCCACGTCGGCCGATTCGGGTGCCTGGAACAGACCCGCATTGGCCTGGTAAAACGCGTCGATGTCGGCGTCGGTGGGGTTGACCTTGCTCGCGTAATCGGACGGGCTGAAGCGGGTGAGTTGCACTTCGCGCTTCTCAAAGAATGCGTTCAGGGCCACGTCGGCCACCGACTTGGGCGAAAACGCGGTTGCCTGTAGGCCGCTTTCGACCTGGCGCACCGACAAGGCGTTGCGCACCCGCGCCTCCAGACCTTCGGGCGACACGCCCTGGCTGGCGGCAAATTGCCGGTAGCGCTCGACATCGAGCGAGCCGTCGGGCTTGCGCAGGGATGCAATGGTGGGGTCTTGCTGCAGTTCGCGTGCCAGGCGGTTGTCGGACGTGGTCAGGTGCGCGTCCTGCACCGCCTCGGCCAGTACGCGCTCGCGCACCAGGCGCTCGAGGGTGTTGTACCGGGCCGGCGCAGAGTCGAGCATCTTGGCGTCCAGATTGGGCATTTGCTGACGCATGCGATCCACTTCGTTTTTGTGCGCGGCATCCCAGTCACCCTGGACGATGCTGTGGCTGCCTACCTTGGCAACCACATCGCCCGCAGCGTTAATGCGGCGAAAGCCGTCAACGCCTACCAGCACAAAGGCTGGAATGATCAGCAAGAACATGAGGAACATCATGACCTTTGTGTGCTTGCGAACAAAATCGAACATGCGCTAACTCTCCGAGTAGTAAACAAAAAAGGCGAACATCAATGTTCGCCTTTGACGGGTAGGTGGTGGGTGATGACGGGCTCGAACCGCCGACCTACGCCTTGTAAGGGCGCCGCTCTACCAACTGAGCTAATCACCCCACCTTAAACCTGAAATCAATTCAAGGCGTCTTTCAATGCCTTGCCTGGACGGAACTTTGGAACCTTTGCAGCCTTGATTTTAATCGCAGCGCCGGTGCGGGGATTGCGACCCGTGCGCGCCGCACGTTTGCCGACCCCAAAAGTGCCAAATCCCACCAGCGAAACCGTTCCGCCCTTTTTCAATGTTGTCTTGACGGCGCTGATGGTGGACTCCAGCGCCCGCGTTGCCGCTGCCTTGGAAATGTCGGCGTGCTTCGCGATGTGTTCAATCAATTCTGTCTTATTCACAAAAACCCCTTTTTCTTGCAAGCAATGTTGATTAAATTGTCTCGTCGTTTTGTAAGCCTGCTCTGCGCGTGGCGAGGCAGATTCTAGTCGCTTTCGGTCAGCGCACCCGGGCGCGAATCTCGGGCACCGCCTTTTGCAGGTAGTACACCATCGACCAGACCGTCAGCACAGCGGCGATCCAGATCAGCCATGCGCCCCACAGATGGGTATCGATCATGCCAAACAGCCACCCGTCGAACAGCAGGAACGGGATCGCCACCATCTGCACCACGGTCTTGAGCTTGCCGATCATGTGAACTGCCACGCTCTTGGAGGCACCAATCTGCGCCATCCACTCACGCAGCGCAGAAATCGCAATTTCGCGCCCGATGATGATCAACGCCACAAACACGTCGGTGCGCTGCAGGTGCACCAGCACCAGCACACACGCGCACACCAGAAACTTGTCGGCCACCGGATCAAGAAAGGCCCCAAACGACGAGGTCTGGTTGAGCTTGCGCGCCAGGTAGCCGTCGAGCCAATCCGTCAGGGCAAACACCACAAACATTACCGTCGCGATGAAGTTTTTCTCGGGCTGTGACGCCATCAAATCGGGCAGATAGAACACTCCCACAATCAGCGGGATCGCGAAAATCCGCGTCCAGGTCATGATGGTGGGAATGGTGGTGAACATGGCGCAATTGTGGCATGCCTAGTGCAAAGCCCGGTAGATTTCTTCGGCCAGTTCGTGCGAAATTCCATCCACGCTGGCGAGGTCTTCGAGACTGGCCAGCGCAACCCCGCGCACCCCGCCAAAGCGCTGCAGCAATTTGGCGCGGCGCTTGGGGCCAATGCCCGCAATCTCTTCGAGCTTGCCCCCGCCCATGCGCACCTTGGCGCGTTGCGCGCGCATGCCGGTGATGGCAAAGCGGTGCGCCTCGTCGCGAATCTGCGCCACCAGCATCAGCGCGGCCGAGTCGCTGCCCAAGTACACCTTCTCGCGCCCATCGGCAAACACCAGTTCTTCCAGGCCCACGCGGCGGCCCTCACCCTTTTCCACCCCCACAATCAGCGCCAGGTCCAGTCCCAGGCTTTCAAACACTTCGCGCGCCACCCCCACCTGCCCCTTGCCGCCGTCCACCAGCACCAGGTCGGGCATGCGCGCTGCACCCACCGGTGTCTGGCCTGCACGCTTGGCCTCGTTCCAGGCCTGAGCCAGCTTGCCATAGCGACGCGTCAACACCTGGCGCATGGCGGCGTAGTCGTCCCCGGGCGTGATGCCCTCGATATTGAAGCGCCGGTACTGGGCGTTTTGCATCGCATGATTGCAAAACACCACGCACGAGCCTTGTGCCGACTCGCCTGCCGTGTGCGAGATGTCAAAGCACTCGATGCGCACATCGTCCAGATTCTCGAACGTCAAGTCGAGCGCCTCCACCAGCGCGCGTGTACGCGCCCTTTGCGAGCCCTCTTCGGCCAGCAGGCGCGCCAACTGCAGCCCAGCGTTGGTTTGCGCCATATCGAGCCAGGCCCTGCGGTGCTCACGCGGCTGGTGCACGGCGTGGACGTTAACCCCCAACTGCGCCGACAGCGCCTGCAGCAAAGGCTTGCCCACTTTCTCGCTCAAAATCAGCGTGGCAGGCATGGGCACGTGCAGATAGTGCTGTGCCAAAAAGGCTTCAAGCACCTGCAGCTCGACCGATTTTTTGTCGGCTTCGCCGCCCTCTTCTTCCTCGACACCCAGCGCGTCGTCCACGTGCACCGGAAAGTAGGGCCTGTCGCCCAGGTGGCGACCGCCACGCACCATGGCCAGGTTCACGCACGCCTTGCCGCCTTGCACCTTGACGGCCAGAATGTCCACGTCACGGTCTTCCACGTTGTCCATCGATTGCTGGTGTAGCACGCCCGAGAGCGCCGCCACCTGGTTGCGCAACTCGGCGGCCAGTTCGAACTCCAGCTTGTCCGCGTGCGCCAGCATGCGCGACTCCAGCGTGAGCATCACATCCTGCGCGTCGCCGCGCAAAAACTTTTCAGCATTGGCCACGTCGCTGGCGTAGCCCTGCGCCGAGATGTGGCCCACGCAGGGCGCGGAGCAGCGCTTGATCTGGTAGAGCAGGCAGGGCCGGGTGCGGTTGCTGAACACCGAATCTTCGCAAGTGCGCAGGCGAAACACCTTTTGCATCAGCAAAATGGCTTCTTTTACCGCCCAGGCACTGGGATAGGGGCCAAAGTAACGGTGCTTCTTCTCCACCGCACCGCGGTAATACGACACGCGGGTAAAGGCGGCAGGCCCGGTTTGCCCGCTCACCCCGCTCATCTTCAGGTAGGGGTAGCTCTTGTCGTCACGAAACAGGATGTTGTACTTCGGGTTGAGCGTTTTGATCAGGTTGTTTTCCAGCAGCAGCGCTTCGGCCTCGGAGCGCACCACGGTGGTTTCCAGGCGAACAATCTTGCTCACCATGTGGCCGATGCGGGTTCCGCCGTGGTTTTTCTGGAAGTAGCTCGAAACCCGCTTCTTCAGGTTGATGGCCTTGCCCACGTAGAGCAGTTGACCGTCCGCATCAAAGTAGCGGTACACCCCGGGCAAAGGTGGCAGCCCAGCCACCTGGTGCAGCAGGGGTTCGGAATGTGTGGCAGACATAACGCGCTATTGTGCGGCCTGCGCCGGGGGTGCGGCCTGCGCCGGGTGGACAATCACGGCCATGCAGTGGGACATTTTTTGCCGCGTGATCGACAACCATGGCGACCTGGGCGTGAGCTGGCGCCTGTGCGCCGACCTGGCCGCGCGCGGCCACACGGTGCGCCTGTGGGTTGATGAACCTGCCGCCCTGCGCTGGATGGCACCGGGCGCGCTCGAGCAACGCTGGCCCGGCGTTGAGGTATTGGATTGGGAGCGCTCACGCGACGCTTCGGCGCTTGCCCACCTGGAGAGCGCCGACGTCTGGGTGGAGTGCTTTGGCTGCGAGATCGCGCCGGAATTCATTGCGTTTCACGCGGCCAAAGGGGATCGGGGGCAGCCAGGGGGTCCGCAAAGGCCGTGCTGGATCAACCTGGAATACCTGAGCGCCGAGGATTACGTCGCACGCTGCCACGGACTGCCCTCGCCGGTAATGCACGGCGCAGCGCAGGGTTGGACCAAGCACTTTTTCTACCCCGGCTTTACACCCGCCACGGGCGGCCTGCTGCGCGAACCCGGCCTGCTGGCCCGCGCACAGGCGTTTGCGTCGGACGAGCAGCGCACCGCCTGGCTGGCCGACCGGGGCGTTGACTACCAGGGCGAATTGCTGGTGTCGCTGTTTTGCTATGAGCCCGCTATGCTCGGCGGCCTGCTGCAGCAGCTCGACCATGCCGACCGGGCGGTACACCTGCTGGTCACGCCAGGGCGCGCGCAACAGGCCGTGGCGGCGCTGCAGGCACAAGGGGCGCGCTACCAATCGCTGCAAATTACCCAGCTCGAACCCATGTCGCAGCGGAATTTTGACCATTTGCTGTGGCTGTGCGACCTCAATTTCGTGCGCGGCGAAGATTCGCTGGTACGCGCCCTGTGGGCTGGCAAGCCCCTGGTCTGGCAGATTTACCCCCAGCACGACGACGCCCACCACGCCAAGCTCGAAGCTTTTCTGCAGATGCTGGGGGCCAGCGCGTCCTTGCGCCGCTTCCACCAGCTCTGGAACGGGTTCTGTGCGCCACAAATGGGTGAAGGCTTGCCGCTGGAAGATTTGCCAGTTTGGGCGCAAGACGTCCAGGCGGCCCGCAGCCGACTGATGAAAATGGACGATCTGACCACCCGGCTGGTTCAATTTGTCGCGAAAAACCGTTAAAATTCAAGGCTTTGCTGAACTTGCCGAAAATATTCGGTCGCATCAGCCTTCGCCGCATGGAGCGGCCTACCCAAGCAAACAGCGACACTGTTCCTGACTCACCATGAAAATCGCTCAAGAAATCCGCGCCGGCAACGTCATCATGCACGGCAAAGACCCGATGGTCGTTCTAAAAACCGAATACAGCCGCGGCGGCCGCAACTCTGCCACCGTGCGCATGAAGCTCAAGAGCCTGATTGCCAACTTCGGTACCGAAGTCGTGTTCAAGGCCGACGACAAGATGGACCAAGTCATCCTGGACAAGAAGGACTGCACCTACTCCTACTTTGCCGACCCGATGTACGTTTGCATGGACAGCGAGTTCAACCAGTACGAAGTCGAAGCCGAAAACATGGGCGACACGCTCAACTACCTCGAAGATGGCATGGAGCTTGAAGTCGTGTTTTACGACGGCAAGGCCATTTCGGTCGAACTACCCACCAGCGTGGTGCGCGAGATCACCTGGACCGAACCCGCCGTTAAGGGCGACACCTCCGGCAAGGTGCTCAAGCCCGCCAAGATTGCTACTGGCTTTGAAGTCGGCGTACCCATTTTTGTGGCCCAGGGCGACAAGGTCGAAATCGACACCCGCACCGGCGAATACCGCAAGCGCGTCTAAGCGCCCTTGCCACCCCGAAAGGCTCCCCTGTGGAGCCTTTTTTCATTTCGGTGTAGGCTTGCAACCCTCCCAAGGAATTGCTGAGAAGGATCTTCCCATTGAACAAGCCCCACGTACCCAATGAACAGGCGCTGGCCGAAGTGTGGGCCGATTTGCAGGCCGACATCGAAGCCAGCGTGCGCCTGCAGCCCAACGCCTACCGCCTGGCGTTTTCCGATCCCGAGTTCTTGATGCGCCGCGAAACGCGCGGCGTGCGCATCCAGCTCGAAATGCTCAAGCCCGACCTGGACCAAAGCGAGCACGGGGTGGAAAACACGGTGGTCGTATTTGGCAGCGCACGTTTTCTGTCGCCACAAGCCGCACAAAAGTCGCTGGACGACGCCCAGGCGCAGGGCGACAACGGCGCCGTTGCTGTGGCCCACCGGCACGTTCGCAATGCGGGGTATTACGAGCAGGCGCGGCTGTTTGCCCGTCTGGTGGCCGGACACAGTGCGCGGTTGCCGCTCAAGGAACGCATCTTTATCTGCACCGGCGGTGGCCCGGGCATCATGGAAGCTGCCAACCGCGGCGCGCACGAGATGGGCGTGCCCACCGTGGGACTGAACATCACCTTGCCGCACGAACAGCGCGCCAACCCCTATGTCACGCCCGCGCTGAGCTTCAAGTTTCATTACTTCGCCATGCGCAAAATGCACTTCATGATGCGCGCCAAGGCGCTGGTGGCTTTTCCTGGCGGCTTTGGCACGCTTGACGAGCTATTTGAAGTCATCACCCTGGTGCAAACCCAGAAGGCAAGCCCGGTGCCGATCATTCTGTTTGGCACGGACTACTGGAAGCGGCTGATCAACTTTGACGTGCTGGTGGAAGAAGGCGCAATTGCCGCCGAAGACCTCAACCTGTTCAAGTTCACCGACGACCCGCACGAAGCCTGGGAAATCATCCGCGCGTTCTACCAGCTCACTACCGAGTAAGCGCTCAAGGGCGCAGCCGCCAGGCGGTGTGCGCGCCTGCCGCCACCAGGGCACCCACGGTCCAGAACACCACCGAAACGCCTACCAGCGCGCCCGCCGAGCCAAACAGCATGGGCATGCACACGCTGGAGAGGTTGATGGCCATCAAACGCACCGCAATGGCCTGCCCGTGCAGGTGCTCGGGCGTGACCTGGTGCAAGGTGCTCATCATCATCGGTTGCACCGTTCCCAGCGTTACACCCAGCAGCACCGAGCACAAGCCCATGGTCCAGGGCGAGTGCATGAACGGATAGAGCGCAAACAGCAGCGCGGTGCCGAGCATGGCGCAGGTGATTACCACCCATTCGCGCAAGCGGTCTGCCAGCGTGGGCAGCACCACGCGCACCGCTACCGCTGCTACCGCAAACGCCCCCAGGATGGTGCCGATCACCGAGGCGCTGAAGTGGCGCTCGTGCCCCAGCACGGGCACGACGAAGGTGTGCACGTCCCAGCACGAAGATAGCAGCCAGTTGACCAGCAGGAGCCTGCGCATTGCCGCCATGCGCAGCACCTGCAACACCTGCTCGCGGGTGCTTCCCTGGGGGAGCTTGGACACGGGCAATTCCTTGGCATGGCGTATCCAGAACCATGTGCATAGCGGCAACAGGGCCGAGAGCAAAAACGCCGCGCGAAAACCGATGGCGTCACCCGGTACACCACCCAGCGGCACACTGGCGTAGTCAATCAACAACCCGGCGGCCACCGGCCCCAGAAAATTGGACAGGGCCGGACCGATAGACAGCAGGCTGAAGGCTTGCTTGAGCTCGGTGGCATCGCGCGCCACACGCCCCACATGGCGTTGCAGCGCAATGCCGCTAACGCCCGTGGCGCCGCCCAGACACAGCGCAGCTATGCACAGCGTAACCATATTGGGCAATAGCGCCGCACTGGAAGCACCCAGGCAGGCCACAACCACCGCCCACCCGATCGGGCGGCGCAGCCCGTGGCGGTCGGCATAGCGGCCCGCGGGAATGGACAAAAACACCTGGGTCAAGGCAAACAGTGACAGCAGGCCACCCACCGCCAGCGCGCTTTGCCCCTGGCGCAAGGCGTACAAGGGTGCGGCCAGACGCAGCGCTGCCATACTGGCGTGCAGACAGACGTGGCCCAGAATCAGTTTGGCCAGGGGCCAGAGATGGTGCCAGCGCTTTTGATCAGCGCGGCTTGGGGCCCCGGCACCAGTCATGCTGCTGGCGGATCCCGGTCAAAGTCCTGGTCGGATGCGATCAGCGTCTGCGCCTGCGCGTCGGGCAAAGCCTCCACTTTTTTCAGTGCCCGGCCCATGGCGCGGCTACGCACTTCGGCGTTGTCCAGGGTCTTGAGCACGGTTTCGGTCTGCGACTTGACCCGCGCCAGCACGTCGCCAAACTTTCCGAACTCGGTCTTGACGGCACCGAGTACCTGCCAGACTTCGCTGGAGCGCTTCTCCAGCGCCAGCGTCCTGAAACCCATCTGCAGCGAACTGAGCATGGCCAGCAAAGTGGTCGGGCCCGCCAGGGTGATGCGGTGGTCGCGCTGCAAGCTCTCCATCAGGCCCGCGCGGCGCAGCACTTCCGCGTACAGCCCTTCGGTGGGCAGGAACAGGATGGCAAAGTCGGTGGTGTACGGGGGCTCAATGTACTTGTCGGCAATCGAGCGCGCCTCCAGCCGTATGCGTGCCTCCAGCGCCTTGCCGGCGGCGTCGGCCCCCGCAGCATCGGCGCGGCCTTGCGCGTCGAGCAAGCGCGCGTAATCCTCGTTGGGAAACTTGGAATCAATCGGCAGCCACAAGGGCTCACCCTGGTCGGACTTGCCCGGCAACTTGATGGCGAAATCGACCACGTTCTTGCTGCCAGGTCGGGTGGCGATTTGTGCCGCGTACTGGTCGGGCACAAAAACCTGCTCCAGCAGACTGGCCAACTGCGCCTCGCCGTACATGCCACGCGTCTTGACGTTGGTGAGCAAGTGTTTGAGGTCGCCCACGCCCTGGGCCAGGGTCTGCATCTCGCCCAGGCCCTTGTGCACCTGCTCGAGCCGGTCGGCCACCTGCTTGAAGCTCTCGCCCAGGCGCGCCTCCAGGGTGCTTTGCAGTTTTTCGTCCACCGTGGCGCGCATTTCGTCGAGCTTGGCGGCATTGCTGCTTTGCAGGAGTGCGAGCTGTGCCTCCAGCGTCTGGCGCACCTCGGCCATGCGGCGCGCGTTGGATTCGCTCAGGTTAGAGAGTTGTTGCGTAAGCGTATCCGACAAGGTTTTTTGCAGCAGCGTGAGTTGCTGGCCAAAGGCGTCAATCTGCGTGTTCTGCGTGCGCGTGGCCTCGGCACCCTGCTGGGTGAGCGTTTGCTGAAAGGTGGCCAAGGTCTGGCTGGCCTCCTGGCGCGCGGCGCGTCCCGACTCGGTCACCTCGCGGCGCAACTCGCGCTCCAGCCGCTCGTTACCCGCCTGCACTGCTGCGCGAAGCTGCTGCAATTCCTGTAGCGCCAACTGGCTTTGCGCCTGCGCTGTCTGCTTGCGCACCAGCCACACCAGCCCCAGCAGATTGCCCAGCGCCAGAGCCAGCAGCAGCCACAGCCAACCGTCAACCATGGCGCAATGCCTCCAATGCCGCGCTGTTCAACGGCGTCACCGCCTTGCCGTGGACCAGATAGCCGATCAGGTTGTCCACCGCCACATCGGCCATCGCGCGGCGTGTTCCGGGGGTGGCGCTGGCGATATGCGGAGTGAGCACCACGTTGGGGACCTCCAGCAAATCGGGATGCACGCGGGGCTCGCCTTCGTATACGTCGAGCCCGGCCGCGGCAATGCGCTTTGTGCGCAGCGCAGTGGCCAGCGCTGCATCGTCCACAATGCCGCCGCGTGCAATATTGATCAGGGTGGCGCTGGGCTTCATCAGCGTCAACTCGGCCGCACCGATGGTGTGGTGTACGCCGCTCGAATACGGCAGCACCAGCATCACATGGTCGGCAGAGCGTAGCAATTCTTCCTTGCCTACGTAACGCGCCTGGCAACGGGCCTCAACAGCCGCGTCCAGGCGTGAGCGGTTGTGGTACACCACCTGCATGCCAAAGCCCATCGCACCGCGGCGCGCAATTGCCTGGCCAATGCGCCCCATGCCGATGATCCCAAGGGTGGTGCCGTGCACCTCGGCACCAGAGAACATGTCGTAGCTCCAACGCTGCCACCTGCCAGCGCGCAAAAAACGCTCGCTCTCGCTGATGCGCCGCGCCGTGGCCAGAAGCAGGGCAAAGCCAAAGTCTGCGGTGGTTTCTGTCAGCACATCGGGTGCATTGGTGCCCAGCACGCCCGCTGCGGTCATGGCGTCCAGATCAAAATTGTTGTAGCCCACCGTCATGTTGGCGCAAATTTTGAGCATCGGACACTGGGCCAGCAACGCCGCATCCATGCGCTCCACGCCAGTGGTAAACACCCCGCTCTTGCCCTGCAGACGGCGCGCCAGTTCAGCCGCGTCCCAGGACGCGTCATCGGGATTGGACTCGACCTCGAAATGCGCGCGCAGGCGCTCGACAATCTCCGGAAAAATGGCGCGTGTCAGCAGAACGGCAGGTTTGGAGTTTTGCGTGGGCATGGGAGTTGCTCTCTCGAATAAACGGTTCAGCCCGGCACGGCGATTTCAAATACCTGGCGCAGATAGGCCAGGTATTTTTCGTCTTCGCACATATTCTTCGACGGCGTGTCCGACAGCTTGGCTACCGGTTGACCGTTGCATCGCACCATCTTGATCACGATTTGCAGCGGGTCGTAGCCCAGGTCGTTGGTCAGGTTGGTGCCTACGCCAAACGCGAGCTGACAGCGCCCACGGAACTGCTGGTAGAGCTCGATGGTTCGCGGAATGGTCAGCCCGTCGCTGAAGATCAGTGTCTTGGTATGCGGGTCGACCCGGTTCTGCGCATAGTGGTGCAGCATGCGCTCGCCCCATTCGAACGGGTCGCCACTGTCATGGCGCGCACCGTCAAACAGCTTGCAAAAATACATGTCAAAGTCGCGCAGGAAGGCGCTCATGCCATACACATCCGAGAGCGCAATACCCAGGTCGCCCCGGTACTCACGCGCCCACGACTCAAACGCATAGGTCTGACTGTCGCGCAGGCGCGGCCCCAGCGCCTGGCAGGCCTGCAGGTACTCGTGGGCCATGGTGCCCAGGGGGGTCAGGCCCAGTTTCATGGCCAGTTGCACATTGCTCGACCCCGCCAGTTGCCCCGGCATTGCGCGGCCAGCCCCCGGGCTTTGGTGCGTGCCCAGGCGTGCCGAGAGCACACGCACCACCTCTTCGTGCCAGGCGCGCGAAAAGCGCCTGCGGGTGCCGTAGTCGGCAATCTTCAGGTCCGACAGGCCTTCGGCGCGCAGTTGGCCAATCTTCACGTCCAGGCGCTTACGGCCTTCGACAAAGTCGGGCACGGTCTGGGTGTTGCGGAAGTACACCTCATTGACAATCGCCAGCACCGGGATCTCAAACAGAATGGTGTGCAGCCAGGGGCCAACGATCACGATCTCGATCTCGCCCGTGAGCAGGGGCGTGACCGTGATGTATTTTTCGTTGAGCCGAAACAGGCCCAAAAAGTCCACGAAGTCGCTCTTGATGAAGCGCAGCGAACGCAGGTAGTTGAGCTCGCTTTCCTGAAAGTGCAGGCTGCACAGCGATTGGATTTCCTCGCGGATCTCGTTCACGTGCGAGGCCAGGTCGATGCCCTCATTGCGGCACTTGAAGCGGTATTCCACCTGCGCACCCGGAAACTGGTGCAACACCACTTGCATCATGGTGAACTTGTACAGGTCGGTGTCCAGTAGGCTGGTAATGATCATGGTTCAAACGCGAAAGTGGTCGGCATGGCGGTTGGGTTGAGCCACCAGTGTAATGACCCGGTCGGCCCGCTCGCCCAGGACGCCATTTTGCTCCGCTACCAGCATCGCCATGCCACCTGAGCGCAGTTCGAGCAGCGCGTCGCGGATGGCTTCCACCAACACCGGCGCAATGCCTTCGCACGGCTCGTCGAGCAGCAGCATGTTTGGGTTGGTCATCAGCGTGCGCGCGATGCTGAGCATTTGCTGCTCGCCGCCACTCATGTGGGCGGCGCGGCGTGCGAGCATGGTCTTGAGTGCCGGAAACAATTGCAGCACCCATTCACGCCGCTGTGCAACGCTGCCGCGCGTACCGCCCTGCCCTGCGCGTGCGCCAATGTCCAGGTTTTCCTGCACCGTCAGGTCGGTAAACAACCTGCGGTCCTCGGGCACGTAGCCCAGGCCGCGCTGTGCGCGCTCGAAAGGTTGCAGCCTGGCAAGGCTTTGGCCCTGGAAAAGGATGCTGCCCTCGGTGCGCGCAATCAGCCCCATCACCGCCTGGAGCAAGGTAGATTTGCCAGCCCCGTTGAGCCCCTGCAACACCACCAACTCATGGTCTGCCACGCTGAGGGATACGTTGTGCAGGGCTTGCGCCGCGCCATGCCAGGCCGACAGATTGCTCACCTCAAGCATCATGCTGCTCCGTGCTGGCGGGATTGTCCGCACCATCCGGATCGCTGCCCAGCAGCGACGCCGACCACCACTTACCCAGGTAGCGCTGGCGCACCGTGGTGTCACGCGCCACCTCGCCGGGCGTGCCGTGGGCGGCAATTTCGCCGTCGATCAGCACCATGACCCGGTCGGCCACACCAAAAACGGCATCCATGTTGTGCTCGGTGTAGAGCACGGCCAGCCCGGCGCGCGCCCCTTGCGGCTGGGTGAGCGACTTCACCAGTTGCATCAACTCCACGCGCTCGTCGGCCGAAAGGCCCGCTGCTGGTTCGTCCAGCAGCAACAAGCCCGGGACCGGTGCCGCACCTGCAGTACCCGTCAGCCCCGCCAGCGCCATCGCCAGTTCCAACCGCTTCTTGGCACCGTAGGGCAAACTGCGCGCATCGCTGTGCGCCAAGGCTGCCAGCCCCACCTGCTGGAGCAACGCCATGGCCTGTGCGCTGTCTGCGTCCGCCAGCCGGTCATAGGCCGCCATACCCCGGGGCAACTGCGTTAATAGCTGTACGTTGTGCAACACGCTCAGGGCGTCAAAAGTCTGCGCCACCTGGAAGGTGCGGGCAATGCCGCGCTGCAAGCGCTGTGCAGGCGTCAACCTGTCAATGCGCTCGCCGTTCCAGCGCACCGTGCCCGCACTTGCGCGTTGCTGGCCTGCAATGCAGGCAAAGCTGGTGGATTTGCCCGCGCCGTTGGGGCCGATCAAGGCGACACATTCGCCCGGCACCACCGCGAAAGAAATGCCTCTGACCGCGCGCACGCCGTCAAAGTGCTTCTCCAAACCCTGCACCTGGAGCGTCATGGCTGCGCCCCCCGGCTCTGCGCTCGGTTTGCGCCCCAGCGTAGGCCCAACATCCCCGAAGGGGCCAGCACCATGATCAGCATCACCAAGAGGCCCAGCGCACCGCGCCAGTAGTCAAAGCCGCGCCCCAGCTCCGACCCGGCCAACACCAGAATGGCGGTGCCCATTGCGGCACCCCAAAGCTGGTGCATTCCTCCCAGCAGAACCACCAACAACGCGTCGAGCGACGTGGACACCGACGCCACCGACGGAAACACCGCGCCCTGGTGCGCCGCAAACAAGCCGCCCGCCAAGCCCGCCAGGCTTGCACTACCCACATAGACACGGTACTTGATGGTGTGCATCGGCAGTCCGCTGGCCGCGCAACGCAGGGGCGCGTCGCGCACCGCCTGCAGCGCAGCGCCCAACGTGGAACCGCTGAGCCGACGCAGCGCTGCCACACTGAGCAACGCGAGTGCCACCAGCAATCCATAGAACCCCAGCCGCGCGTCTTGCGGCACCAGACGCAGACCGATCAAACCGTTGTCCCCCCCGGTCAGTTCGACCCACTGGCTCGCAGTAGCCCACACCACCTGGGCCAAGGCCAGCGACAGCATGGCCAGATAAACCCCGGCGCTGCGCACCAGAAGCGGCCCCAACACAAAGGCCACAACGCTGGCCGTACCCACGGCTGCGGCCAGCGCGCCCCAGAGACCAGCGCCCCAGTGCAGATGCACCAGCGCAGCGCCATAAGCGCCCAGTCCAAAAAAAGCGGCGTGGCCAAAGCTGACCAGACCGCCCAGTGCCATCATCGCCTGCAAGCTGACACCCAGCAGCAGCAAAATGAGCGCGTCGCTCAACAGCGACTGCCAGTAGTCCCCAGCCCACCAGGCCAGTGCGGCCAGCGCCACGCAAGCCAGGTAACAGGCCGCCATGCCCAGCGCGCCCAAAGGCGCAGCATGAAACCGGTGTGCGGTGTCCACCGTTGGCACATCCAGCGCCCTGCCGCGCAGCCCTTGGGGCCGCACGGCCAGCACCAGCGCCATGGTCAGAAACACCAGCACCAGCGTCGCCTGTGGAAACAGGCTGCTGCCCAGAGCATGGACCAGCCCAATCAGCAGCGCCGCAAAAAACGCCCCACTGATGCTGCCCAGCCCCCCGGTCACCACCACCACAAAGGTCTCCACCACCACGTTGCTGTCCATTTGCAAATTGGCCGGTTCACGCGGCAGTTGCAGGGCTCCGCCCAACCCGGCCAGCGCACAGCCCAGCACCACCGCACCGAGCATCAGCGGTGCGGGGTTGACCCCCAGCGCCGAGAGCATGCTGCGGTCCTGCGTGGCAGCGCGCAGGCGCGAGCCAAACGCGGTGCGCGTGAGCAGCAGATGCAGGCCAAGCCAGACCAGTGGCCCCAGCACAATGCACAGCGCCTGGTACTGCGGGAAGAACTCGCCCCCGACTTCAATCGCGCCGCGTAAGCCCGGAAAGCGCGGCGCAAATACCTCCTGCACCCCAAAGGCCCAGCGCATGGCGTCGCGCAGCGCCAGGCTCAAGCCAAACGTGGCTACCAGTTGGTAAAGCTCGGGGGCACCATAGAGGCGGCGCAGCAGCAAAAATTCGGTTGCCGCACCCGTAAGTGCAGCACACGCAGCCCCAATGGCGATGGCAGCCGCGTACAGCCAGGCGCTCTCACCCCAGTTTGGAAACCAATTCACCAGCCAATGCCCACCCACCAGCGCGCCGAGCATGAAGAAACTGCCATGGGCAAAGTTGACGATGCGGGTGACGCCAAAGATCAGCGTCAGACCCGCAGCCATCAAAAACAGGGTAGTGGCGTAACCCAGTCCATTGAGACACTGAATCAGGAAAAAACTCATGCAGGCCGCGCAGTCGCCCCGGCCAGCCTACGCACAAGCGCCGGCAATGGCGGCCCCGGCCAGTTCTTGGCTGCAACCGCCGACCGGGTCATAGCAGGTGTTCCAGCACCGACTTGAGCTTGGTCGGCAGCGGCACCGGACGGCGGCTTGCCGCGTCCACATACACGTGCACGAAGTGGCCTTTGGCAGCAGTCAGGTCAGAGTCGCCAAACACGCCCACCTCGTAGCGCACGCTCGAACTGCCCAGACGTGCCACCCGGATGCCCACCTCCACCACCTGCGGAAACGCCAGCGGCGCAAAGTAGTTGCAACCGGTTTCCACCACCAGGCCAATGGTTTCGCTGGTGTGGATGTCAAGCGCGCCCTGCTCAATCAGGTAGGCATTGACGGCGGTGTCAAACCAACTGTAGTACACGACGTTATTGACGTGGCCATAGGCATCGTTGTCCATCCAGCGGGTTGCAATCGAGCGAAACACCCGGTAGGCCTGACGGGCCTCGGGCTCCGGTTTTTGAGGGGTTGGGGCGTGCATGGGCCTATTTTGCCAGTCTTGAACGCCCACAGCCCCGCAGCCACACCGCGATGAAATATTGATGAAAGTACGACGTTTTAGAAAAAACGTTCTAATTTGTTGCATTGCAGCAAAAATCGCTTGCACACGTCGGCGGAAACCCTATAATTCGCACCATGCTGCACTGCAACATAGCTGGCAAAGTCCCTTGTCACGGCGCATGCATCTGTTTTTTTAACTTGACCTAACTACTGGAGAATGAATTATGCTGACCCCCGAACAAGTGATGGCTTCGCACAAGGCAAACATTGAAACCCTTTTTGGCTTGACCAGCAAGGCGTTTGAAGGCGTTGAGAAGATTGTTGAACTCAATCTGACCGCTTCCAAGGCTGCCCTGGCCGAGGCTTCGAGCCACACCCAATCGGTTCTGAGCGTCAAAGACGCGCAAGAACTGCTGGCCCTGCAATCTGGCCTGTTCCAACCCCTGGCTGAAAAGACCGCCGCCTACAGCCGTCATCTGTATGACATCGCTACCGGTACCGGCGCTGAGTTCAGCAAGGCCTTTGAAGGTCAGGCAACTGACGCCCAGAAGAAGTTCATGGGTCTGGTTGACAGCGCTGCCAAGAACGCTCCCGCCGGCTCCGAAGCCGCCGTGGCCGTGATGAAGAGCACCGTTGCTGCCGCCAACAACGCCCTTGAATCGGTGCAAAAGGCTGTCAAGCAAGCGACTGAAGTGGCCGAAGCCAACTTCAACGCCGTTGCCGCCACCGCTACCAGCGCCACCAAGGCAGCTTCCAAGAAGCGTTAATCCATAGCGGTCAGTGCTCTTTTTGAGCACCGACTCTAGAGACCAAGGGAAAACCCTGTAATAATCGACCCCAATGTAGGCGGGTCTCCCAAAGGGAACCCACCGTACCGGTTGTCTCCTCGGGTCCTTTCGAAACCTACAGGTTCAGGGATCCCTTCAAGGCCTCGTTGCAAAACGAGGCCTTTTTTTTCACCTCTGGGCAACGGGAACCTCTTTTTCCCGGGTCTTGGCGAGAATTGCCTGGCGCAGTTGCGGCAGCGCCAGCAGCATGGCTTGACGCCCCGCCTCAATGGAGCGTTTGCGGGAGCTGAAGTCAGAACTGGCCACGCCGGTGAGCGCGGGCCGTATCACCACGTCGGCGTCCTTGAGTTCAAGCGTGTTGATGCTTTTGCTCATGATGGTGAAGGTCTGCAATAGCACGTCGAGCGTTCCACCCGAGAGATTACCTTCGGGCGCACTGGAAATATCGACAGCGATTACCACCTCGGCACCCATCTGGCGCGCCGCGCGTACCGGCACCGGGGAAACCAGCCCGCCATCAACGTATTCGCGCCCTGATATGCGCACTGGCTCAAAAACGGCCGGAACGGCGCTCGAAGCGCGTACCGCCGTGCCGGTGTCGCCACGCTGGAACAGCATGCTCTGGCCAGTCTTGAGGTCGGTGGCCACAATGCCCAACGGCAGCGGCATGTTTTCTATCAGGCGCGAACTCACCTGGGTATTGACGTACTTGGCCAAGGCGTCGCCACGCAACATGCCGCGATTGAACAGCGGCAGTGTCCAGTCGGTGATGGCGGCCTCTTCCATGGTCTCGGCCACGTACTGCAACTGTGCACCCGACTTGCCACTGGCATAAATGGCCGCGACCAGGCTGCCCGCCGAGGTGCCCGCCACCAGCGTGGGGCGAATTCCCGCTTCTTCGAGCACCTGAATCACGCCCACATGGGCAAAACCGCGCGCCGCGCCACCGCCCAGAGCAAGGCCGACGCGCGGTGGCACCTTGATGCGCACCGGCGGGGGCACCACCACCACCGGTGGCGGGGTCTCGGGCACTTCCTGCTTGGGAGCCTGGGGTTGTTGAGGGGCTTCAGGCGGCGTGGTAGCACAACCGGCCAACACCGCAAGCGCCACAATGACGACGATTGACTTGAACTTGGACATACTGACTCTGGTGATGTTCACCGCTGGCTTTCAGCCGGTGGACATAGCATGGGCGCAACCTTTGAAAAGTTGCACCCGTTGCGTGCGATGGCCTAACCGGCCGTGGCTTCTTCGGGTTTGGACCTGCCCTTCTTCTCGGGCAACGGTTGGATATCGAGCAGCACCTCGGTCTTGGACTCGTCGGTGTCATCGATGTCCACCGTCAGGCGGCCACCGTCGATCAGGCGGCCAAACAGCAGTTCGTCGGCCAGGGCGCGGCGAATGGTGTCCTGAATCAGGCGCTGCATCGGGCGCGCACCCATGAGCGGATCAAAACCCTTCTTGCCCAGGTGTTTGCGCAGCTTGTCGGTAAAGGTGACGTCCACTTTCTTGTCGGCAAGCTGGGTTTCAAGCTGCAGCAAGAACTTGTCGACCACGCGCAGGATCACGTTCTCGTCGAGCGCCTTGAAGCTGACCGTGGCGTCGAGCCGGTTACGGAACTCGGGCGTAAACAGGCGCTTGATGTCAGCCATTTCGTCGCCCGCCTGGCGCGGGTTGGTAAAGCCGATGCTGGCCTTGTTCATGGTCTCGGCACCCGCGTTGGTCGTCATGATGATGATGATGTTGCGGAAGTCGGCCTTACGGCCGTTGTTGTCGGTCAGCGAGCCGTGGTCCATGACCTGCAACAGCACGTTGAAAATGTCCGGGTGCGCCTTTTCGATTTCATCTAGCAGCAGCACGGCGTGCGGCTTCTTGGTGATGGCCTCGGTCAACAAGCCGCCCTGGTCAAATCCGACATAGCCCGGAGGTGCGCCAATCAGGCGGCTTACCGCGTGGCGCTCCATGTACTCGCTCATGTCAAAACGGATCAGCTCGATACCCATGATGTAGGCGAGTTGCTTGGCAGCCTCGGTCTTGCCCACGCCGGTGGGGCCACTGAACAGGAACGAGCCAATCGGCTTGTCGCCCTTGCCCAGACCCGAGCGCGCCATCTTCACCGCCGAAGCCAGCACGTCAATCGCCTTGTCCTGCCCGAACACGACGTTCTTGAGGTCGCGCTCCAGCGTCTTGAGCTTGCCGCGGTCGTCGTTGGAGACGTTGGCCGGAGGAATGCGCGCAATCTTGGCCACGATTTCTTCGACCTCGGTCTTGCTGATGGTCTTCTTGCGTTTGCTCGCAGGCAGAATGCGCTGCGCTGCGCCTGCCTCGTCGATGACGTCAATCGCCTTGTCGGGCAAATGCCGGTCGTTGATGTACTTGGCGCTTAGTTCTGCCGCAGCCTGCAAGGCGGCCAGGGCGTACTTCACGTTGTGGTGTTCTTCAAACCGGGACTTGAGCCCCTTGAGAATTTCCACCGTCTGCTCGACCGTGGGCTCCACCACATCGACCTTCTGGAAGCGCCGTGACAGCGCCGCGTCTTTCTCAAAAATGCCCCGGTATTCCGTGAACGTGGTGGCACCAATGCATTTGAGCTGCCCGGAACTGAGGCCCGGCTTGAGCAGGTTGGACGCGTCGAGCGTTCCACCCGAGGCTGCACCGGCGCCGATGAGCGTGTGAATTTCGTCAATGAAGAGCACCGCGTTGGGCTTGTCCTTGAGCGACTTGAGCACGCCTTTGAGGCGCTGCTCAAAGTCACCCCGGTACTTGGTACCCGCCAGCAAAGCACCCATATCGAGCGAATAAACCACCGCCTCGGCCAGGATATCGGGCACTTCGTTTTGCGTGATTCTCCAGGCCAAACCCTCGGCAATGGCGGTCTTGCCCACTCCTGCTTCACCTACGAGCAGCGGGTTGTTCTTGCGACGCCGGCACAGAATCTGGATCACGCGCTCGACTTCGTACTCGCGCCCGATCAGGGGATCGATCTTGCCATCCTTGGCGAGTTGGTTGAGGTTGAGCGTGAACTGCTCCAGCGGTGAGGCTTTGTCGTTCTTCTCGGCACCTGCGCCCTCTTCGCCCTCGGCAGGACTGTCGCTGGCCTTGGTGGCTTCGGGCGGGTCGCTTTTCTTGATGCCGTGGGCAATGAAGTTGACCACGTCCAGACGCGTAACCCCCTGCTGGTGCAGGTAGTACACGGCGTGCGAATCCTTCTCGCCAAAAATGGCCACCAGCACATTGGCACCTGTGACTTCCTTCTTGCCGCTTCCGGTGGACTGCACGTGCATGATGGCGCGCTGGATTACGCGCTGAAACCCCAGTGTGGGCTGAGTGTCCACATCGTCGGCACCGGCCACTTGGGGCGTGTTGTCCTTGATGAAGTTGGTCAGGGACTTGCGCAAGTCGTCAATATTGGCCGCGCAGGCGCGCAACACTTCCGCCGCGCTGGGGTTGTCCAACAAGGCAAGCAACAAATGCTCCACGGTGATGAACTCGTGGCGTTGTTGGCGTGCCTCCACAAACGCCATATGCAGGCTGACTTCTAATTCTTGGGCAATCATCTGGTTTCCTTTTGCCTTGCGTTGATGATTAACTGTAAACCGTTTCCCGGATACCTGTTCACTTAAACTTCGAACCCGCTAAAAGTCCACGGGTTCACTGATGCACTTGAGCGGATGCCCGGCCTTGTGGGCCGCATCCAGCACCTGGTCGACCTTGGTGGCGGCAATGTCCTTGGAGTACACGCCGCAGACGCCTTTGCCATCCAGGTGGATTTTCAGCATGATCTGCGTGGCTGCCTCCAGGTCCTTGCCAAAAAACTCCTGGATCACCACCACCACAAACTCCATGGGTGTGTAGTCATCGTTGAGCATCACCACCTGGTACATCTGGGGTGGCTCTACGCGCTGCGTGCGCCGCTCGAGCACGACAGAGTCGCTCCCGCCCACGTCCCGGTCCGGCACCTGTGGTGGCGGGGGTGTCGGTTTGAATGGATTGTTGGTTGCCATGGAATTGATTCTATCGGTCACGACAAGGCCGTGCCTCGCTTCACCGAATTGGAGCCAAGCCGCCCAGTTTCAAGAAGGCCAAGCAAAAAAGATGCCGCAAAGGGCCGAAAGTCGGCCTATTCGGGGGGCACTACAGAAACACAGTCTCGTGTCGAATCCTTGGATTGGCCCCAACTCCCCTTTAGCCCATGTCCTCTGAAAACCACCAAGCACACTCTTCGACCCGACTGGGAACACTCATGCTGGGTGCGATCGGCGTGGTGTTTGGCGATATCGGCACCTCGCCCCTCTACGCGCTCAAGGTCTCGATTGAGGCAACCGGCGCCAAAGACGGCAACGAGATCGCCCAGGCCGTGTACGGCATCCTGTCGCTCATTGCCTGGTCGCTGATTGTGGTGGTCACCATCAAATACGTGCTGATCATCATGCGCGCCGACAACAACGGCGAAGGTGGCGTCTTTGCCCTGACGGCGCTGGTGTCGCAACGCACCGCCAAGCACCCTGGCGCGCGCTGGGCCACCATGGTTGCTGGTGCGCTGGGCGCTTCCCTGTTCTTTGGCGACAGCATGATCACACCGGCCATTTCGGTGCTCAGTGCCGTGGAAGGCCTCAACGTGCTGTCTGCCGATCTCAAACCCTACATCCTGTACATCGCCCTGGCGCTGATTGCCGGACTGTTTGCCGTCGAGCGCTTCGGCACGGACCGCATCGGCAAGGTGTTCGGGCCGGTAATGGTGATCTGGTTCCTGGGGTTGGCTCTACTGGGGGCAACCCACGTCTGGAGCAACCCAGGCATTCTGTACGCCCTTAACCCACTGACCGGACTGAACTTCCTGTTCCACCACTCCGGCGTGGCGATTGCCATTTTTGGCTCCGTGGTGTTGGCCGTCACCGGCGGCGAAGCGCTGTACGCCGACATGGGGCATTTTGGGCTCCAGCCGATCCGGCGCGCCTGGCTGTTCATTGTTTTCCCGGCCCTGCTGCTGAACTATTTTGGCCAGGGCGCGCTCTTGATCAGCGACCCCACCGCCCTGGATAACCCGTTCTACCGCCTGGCACCCTCCTGGGCCCTCATCCCGCTGCTGATTCTGGCCTTCATGGCCACGGTGATCGCCTCGCAAGCAGTCATCTCGGGAGCGTTCTCGATTGCCAACCAGGCGGTGCAACTGGGCTACATCCCACGGCTGCGCATCAAGCACACGTCGGCCGACGAAATTGGCCAAGTCTACGTCTCCAAAATCAACATCTTCCTGTTCTTGGGTGTGGCTGGTCTGGTGATCGGGTTCAAGACGTCGGAAAATCTGGCCTCGGCCTACGGTATCTCCGTCACCGGGGCCATGGCAATCGACACCTTGCTGGCTGCGTACTTCATGGTGTTCATCAAAGGCTGGAACAAATGGTTGTTTCTGCCGATCTTCGGCCTGCTTTTCCTGATTGACCTGCTGTTTCTGGGAACCAATCTGTTCAAGTTTTTCGAAGGCGGCTGGCTTCCGGTTGCGGTGGCCGCCATGTGCCTGTTGCTGATGGTGACCTGGGTCAACGGCCGCGAACGCTTGCTCAAGGCCCGTTGGACTGGAGCCGTTGCGCTCAAAGAATTCCTGGAAACCGTTGCTTCTTCTTCACCCCACCGCGTTGCGGGCACCGCCATCTTCATGGTGCCCCACCAGAATATTGCGCCTCTGGCATTGCTGCACAACCTCAAGCACAACAAGGTTCTGCATGAGCGCGTGATTCTGATGAACCTTCAGGTGGTGAACGTTCCGCATGTGAAAGACGACGAGCGCCTGAAGATCGAGCACCTCACGCACAATTTCCACGCGGTACAGGTGCGCTACGGATTCATGGAGGAGCCGCACGTCATGCGCGCGGTGGCGCTGCTGCGGGCGCGTGAGTTCCACTTCAGCCTGATGGAGATTTCATTCTTCGTGGGCAAAGAAAAGGTGGTTGCCAAACACTCGTCGCCCTTGTTCCTGGCCCCATTCATCTTCATGCACCGGGCAATGCAAGGTGCCACCGAGTACTTCAAGATTCCGTTTGACCATGCCATCGAGATTGGTGGCCATATCGAACTCTGAGCCCTCCGTGCCCCTTCAGACCAAGGCTGATTGCGCAACTCACCAAACGCAAGCCCGCCAAGTCTTAGTCAGACCAGCAGCAGGAATCCATTGACCATGCACAAGAATCCAGCAGCCCCGAGCGCGCCGCCTGCGAAAAACAGCGCCGGGATGGTCCCAATAATGGAAACCGATAGCAGCACGATGGCAATCTGAAGCATGCCTTCGGCGTAGTCAAACCAGGGATCCTGGCGCATGGCGTAGTCTCTGGCGGCCTCATGATCGCGCGCTCGGGCCAGTAATTCCTTCTTACCCTCTTTGGTTTCGGGCTCGGACTCGTAGCGGTCCACCGTCTTTTTGTACTCGTCGATCTTCTTCTGGTACAACTCTTTCACCGGCGCGGGCATGGCGGGTTCGCGCGCCAATTGCAGTTCCAGGTCCGCAGCGGCAATTTTGAGCGCCGTTTGCCGTATCGACTTGGCCTGGTAGAACGCATAGGCGTTGGACGCAAGAATATTCTGCTGGGTCGACTCCTTACCGGCATTGGAGCCCCCGAGGCTGGTGATGGCCAGAACCATCGCCAGGATCGAGATCGTCAGGGCGGTGCGGTTCTTTTGCTTGTCAGCGCTGCTTTCAATCAGCTCGGTCGTATCTAAAGCATCCATTTTCAACCTTCAATCGTTAGGACATTTG